>JAYTRS010000199.1:0-5638 GCA_043746065.1 Bacteroidota bacterium
TAAGGCTTTATTATCTATTACAAACTCTAAACCATCTTTTAGTGATTGGGCTGCCTTTTTATACTGTTTTAAATGGCTATTAGCCACGCCATTAAAAAAATAAGTAGTGGGTTGGCTCGGAAACAATTCCATAGCTCTATAACTAACACGTTCTAAGGAGTCGTATTGTTTTAAGTCGGAATATAAAAAAAGGAGTTGATTCCAAATTCTAAAATCGCTTTTTTCATTTATTGCCGATTTGTAATAATAATTTGCCGCTTCGCTCGTTTTATTATCTAACATTAAAAAATCGGCATATACACCATTTGCTTCGGGGCTTTGCGGATTGGTTTGTAAAAATAGTTTAGCCAATTCTATACCATCATTTTTGTAATTAGATTCAGGTTTACTTTCGGCACGTTTGTAATACGAAAACGCAATATTTGCTTTTGTACTTATATCTAAATCGGGATTTTGAAATGCTTTTTTTAAACAATTAAAGGCTTCGTTGGGTTTGTTTATAGAGTTGTAATAATCGCTTAAGGCTAAATTTACGGTTGGGTTGTTGGGGTCAACTTCTGCAATTCTATCATACATTTCTTTTGTTTTAGCAGTGTTGTGTTGTTCGTCGTAAAACTCGGCAAGGTAGGCGTAGTAACGTGCTTCGGTGGGGCTCGAGGCACTTAATTTTAGTAATTCTATTTCAGCTTCTTTTACTTTTTTTTGTCCTTTTAATAATTTTATTTTATTAAGTGTAAGTTGTTCGTTAGTGCCATACGTTTTTTCTAAATCGTCGTATATTTTATATGCTTTATCGTATTGGCCTAACAAAGAGTATTGAATGGCTAAATCTTCTTTAAACTCAGTACTTGTCGGAAAATTTTTTACTAAATTTTCTTGTAATTTTACGGCTAAAGCATACTGTTTTGAGGTATTATAACATTCTATTAAAAGTAATTGGTACCATTCATTTTTTGTATTTGATTCGGCACAAATTTTGGCATTTTCAATAGCTAATGGGGTATTGCCTAGTAATTTATAAATTGTTGCTAATTCAAACTTTACAGGTACGCTACTTGGATCTATTTTTTTACATTCTAAAAAAAGTTTCAAGGCCTCCTGTAAATTGCCTTTCATTCGGGCGGAACAGGCATCAACATACATACCTGCAAACTGCACTTGGTTTGGGTTTGAAGCATTTGCAAGTTGTTCTAACTTATAATCGGCTGTTTTAGTTTGCTTTTTACTTTTACATGAAAATAAAAAATAGACCAAGCCGCAAGACGCTAGTAGTATTAAAATATATTTTAAAATTTTACGCAACAATTTGGGTATAATCACTAATGCTTAAATTTAATGCTTTACCTAATACTTGGGCACCTGCGCCTAGCATACTATCTGCAATATTGGCGTTACTAATTTTAGCATCGGCTTGAATAATTGAATTTTTAACGATGCTATTTACCAAGGTACTATTAGCACCAATACTTACGTGCGGCCCTATAATGCAGTTTTCTAATATCACATCATTGCCTATAAAACAAGGTTCAATAATAGTACTATTTGTATTTTTAATATTTGTACCTTTTAAATTAGGCTTGCCTTTATCAAACTCTAACACACGTTGGTTGGTGTAAACGGTCGCATCTTTATTACCACAATCTAACCACTCGGTAACTTGCCCAGGAGTAAATTTAGTGCCTTTAGCTTTCATGTTTTCTAAAGCGTTGGTTAATTGGTACTCTCCTTTTTCGGTTATGTTATTATCTAATAAATATTGTAATTCGCTTTTTAGGTAGTCACCATTTTTAAAATAGTAAATGCCAATAATTGCTAAGTCGCTTACAAAGGTTTGTGGCTTTTCAATAAAATCGGTAATAATATTATTTTCATTTATTTTTACCACGCCAAATTGGTTTGGGTTTTCAATTTTTTGAACCCAAATAACACCTTCTTGTTCTGTATCCATTACAAAATCGGCTTTAAAAAGCGTATCGGCAAAGGCTACTACCGTTTTGCCTTTAATGGCATCTTTAGCACACATAATAGCATGGGCTGTGCCAAGAGCTTTATCTTGGTAATAAATACTGCCCTTAGCGCCTTGGTTTTGGGCTACTTGTATTAAATGTTGTTCAACTTCGATACCAAAATCGGGGGCAATTACAAAAGCTATTTCGCTAACTTTTTGGCCACAAACTTTTGTAATATCTTCTACTAAACGCTGTACAATGGGCTTGCCACCCACTGCTATTAAAGGTTTTGCAGTAGTAAGGGTGTGAGGGCGCATACGTTTACCCTTACCTGCCATTGGAATAATAATTTGCATAAAATGTATTAAATTGTCACAAAAATAGCATAATTTACCGATGTTTTTAAGCCTATTAGCATTGAATAAAAAATACTTTATAGCCATAATTTTACCCCAACCTATTTTAAACGAAGTGGAGGCAATAAAAAATGATTTATTTATTCGTCATAATTTAAGGGGTGCTTTGCTAAGCCCCGCCCATATTACCCTACACCGCCCTTTTGTGTGGAAGGAAGAAAAAGAAGCTTTGTTGATAGAAACTTTAAAAAATTTTGCTTTTAAACCACAATTTAGCATCGAGTTAAAAAACTATAATTTTTTCGAACCCAGGGTAATTTATATTGATGTTATAAAAAACGAAATTTTAAAGGAATTACATGAAAACTTAAAATTTTTTTCACAAAATAAATTAAAACTATTAAACGAAATTAACGATTTACGTGGCTTTTACCCACATGTAACCATTGCCTTTAGAGATTTAAAAAAACCTTTATTTTATGAGTTACAAACCCAATTTAAAACTAAATCATATTTAAACTCGTTTAATTACAAAGGTTTTTCAATACTTAAATTTGAAAAAAAGTGGGAAGAATTGTGTTTTGTAGAATTATAATTTTTTTTAATGTTAAACTTTCTTTTTTGTTATTCTACAAAGAGTAGCTAATTAAGATAATATTCATCTAAAATTAGTTTAGATTTATTATATTTGACTTGGATTTGAACCTATATTTTTTTGAAAAAAATTACCTTAATATTTTTATGCTTTTATTTATTTTCGTGTCACAACGATAAAAAAACAGAAATTAATAAAGTAGAAGTTAAGCAAGCTCAAAACGTAAATGCCGAGGTTACAAAACTATTAGCTCAAATTTATTCTAATAATAAAAACGATAGCATATTAATTTTAAATACCGATTCGTTAATTACTTTTCCGTTTTTTACAAAACTAAAGTCAAATACGGAGTTAATTTTTTCGGATAAAGGTAAATTATCAGCCTTGGGCGATACTTTATTTTCTGCCATTAAAAATGCCCGAAATTATGGCTTGTATAGTAACGATTATCATTTTAAAAACTTACAAACATTAACTTCTAATTTTTTTAATAAAAAAGATAGCGTATACAATGCCAGTGCTATTGCTACCGCCGAAGTGTTGTTTACCGATGCCTATTTAAAATTTGGCGCACACTTAAACAAAGGGCGTTTTAGTGCCGATACTATTTTGTTAGAATGGAATCCGAAAAAATTAGATACCAATTGGGTTGCTATTTTAAAAATGGGTTTACAAACTAAAAATATCTACAAAGCTTTTGATTCGTTAGAACCCAAACACCAAGGCTACCATTTTTTAAAGCAAGCATTAGTAAATTACATTAAAGAAAACGAAAAACTAAATTGGGATAGTATTTCGTTTACAAATATAAAAGACACTCTACAACTTAAACAAAGTTTAAAACAACGCCTTATAAATACTGGCTTTTATAACGATACTTTAAAAATAAACGATAGCTTAAAATTAGTAAAGGCTATAAAATTATTTCAACAACAATTTAATTTAGAGCCCGATGGTAAACTTGGTAAATTCACCAAACAAGCCTTGGCTATGGATAAAGAAACTACCATAAGGCAAATGGAAATGGCCTTAGAGCATTGGCGTTGGGAACCTACTAAATATGCCGAAAAGTATGCTATTGTAAATATACCAAGTGCAGAACTAAATGTGTGGGAATGGGATAAAAAACACAAAGAAGATACCCTTGTTTTAAATAGTAAAGTGGTAGTAGGTAAACCCGAAAATCAAACGCCAACACTTAAAAGTAAAATAAATTACATGATGATTTACCCTTATTGGAGTGTGCCATATACCATTGCTTGGAAAGAAATTTTACCAATGGTACAGCGCGATACCAATTATATTCATAAAAAAAACTTTGAAGTAATTAATAGTAAAGGCGAAGTGGTAACTAACCTCAGTAAACTAAATTGGAAAAAATTTAACAAAGGCTATTTACCTGTAAAGTTTAGGCAACGTATTGGTAACGAAAATAGTTTGGGTATTTGTAAATTTAATTTTAATAATAAATATGGCGTGTATTTACACGATACTAATAGCAAACGTTATTTTAAAACTTTTTACCGATACCAAAGTCACGGCTGTATTAGGTTAGAAAAATTTGTAGATTTAGCTCGCTTTTTAATTAGAGAAGATACCTTAAAATTACCTTACGACACCTTAAACGCGTACTTTGCTCGCCCAATACAACAGCAAATTAATTTACGAAAACCTTTACAATTGTATGTTAGGTATTATACCGCAGCGGTGGATGATAAACATAAACTACAATTGTTTATTGATGTTTATCGCAAAAACCAAACGATGATTGATTTAGTTTATAAAAAAAATAAATAATCTATTTTAATTTATAATTTAGTTTTTAAAATAAAACAACCTCTTGCGGATTTATAGGTATGCCATTATACCATAGCTCAAAATGCAAATGTGGACCTTTGCTTTTTTGACCCGTATTACCAACAATGGCAATCGCTTCACCCGATTTTACCCTATCGCCAATGTGTTTTAGTAAATCAGAACAATGTTTGTATATACTTACAATGTTATTACTATGTTGTATGTGTATTACATAGCCATCTTCATTTGAAAACCCTGTAAATACTACCGTTCCATCTAAAGTACTTTTAATAAATTCATCTTCTTTAGTTACTAAATCTATACCGTAATGCTCTTCACTAATATTGTACGAGGTGGTAATAAAGCCCTTTACAGGAGAAAAAAATATTAAATCTACTAAACCTTTTAGTTTGGGGTTTAATATTAATGCAACACCCAATTGTTTATTTTTTTCATACTCGTTTCTAAACTCCACATCACTTTTTGTGGGCTTAGTATTGGTATTTTTATATTTACCAGTTGTATCTTTTTTTGGTTTTTCGGGTTTTGGTTCAATTTTTTCGTTTAAAACATTTAAAATACTAGTCATATAACTATCCCTCGAACTTAAAACTTGGTTTAGCGAATCGGCACGGCTACTTAAGTTTATAATTAATCGTCTTTCGGCCACATTTCCATATCCTGGTATATACTCTCGTAAGGGCGTAAAGGCCACTAAACTAATTACTAGGCTAGTCATAATAATAGTTAGGGCTGCAATGCCTATTATTAAGCCCAAAGGCGATAATCGTAACGAAAAACGTTCGCCAAAAGTAGTATCGTTTAAAATAACTAGGCGATACCTATTTTTTAAACTCGTAGTAAACTTTTGCCAAGGGCTATGTTTTTGGTCTATCATTTGTAGATTGTAAATATGCAAAAAATATTTTTAAATTATTTTT
>JAYTRS010000200.1:0-1725 GCA_043746065.1 Bacteroidota bacterium
TAAATTTAAATACTATTACCCAAACGACTCGTTACAAGCCATTATGAATTTTAAACAAGGTGGTAAAATTGCGTACGCAAAATTATTTCATCCAACCGGTAAAAAAATGGGCGAAGGAAAATACATTAACGAAATTAAAGATAGTACTTGGCTTTTTTATGACGATAAAGGTGTTTTAATTTCGAAAGATAATTATGTAATGGGTAAAAAAGATGGGCTAAGCCTGTTGTATTTACCAAATGGTGACATTGCCGAAGAGCGTAATTTTAAATTAGATGTGCAAAATGGCATGTTTAAACAATACTTTGATGGCAAAAAAATAAAAGGTCAAGGTAATTATGTAAATGGAAATTTAGATGGTAGAGTGGCTTATTACTTTCCTAACGGAATAGAAGTTGCGGCTGGTTTTTATATAAACGGGCAAAAAAATGGCCCATGGATTTACCGTACCGAAAAAGGCGCTGTAAAAGAAAAAGAATTGTATAAAAATGGCAAATTGGCTACTAAAAAAGAAACCGACGAGTTTTTTAGTAAAAATAAAGGAAACGAAACTGTTATAAAAAAAGAAATTAAGCCGAAAGAAAAACCTAAAACAAAAAAGTAATTCTTTAAAATTATCTATCTTTTTAAAAGGCCATTAAATTATTAAACCTACATTTATTAAAATATATACCGACGGGAGTTGCCATACGCAACTATTAATAGGGGCTTGGGCGGCTATATTGTTTATTAACAACGAAAAAGTATTATTACAAAATGTAGAGTTAAACACTACTCATAATCGAATGGAGTTGCAAGCCGTTATAAAAGCAATAGCGTATTTAGAGGCTAATAATTTAACGAATGCAACTGTACAAGTGTATTCGGATAGCCAATATGTAGTAAATTTAATGGGTAGGCAACAAAAACTAATTAGCAATAATTTTATTACTAAAAAAGGCACCGCCATTCAAAATTACGATTTAGTACAAATTTTATTACAGCAATTAAACAACCACACTATTGAATTTATAAAAGTGGCGGCCCATAAAAAAGATGGAGATGTTTTTAATAAAGAGGTTGATTTAATTGTACGTAAACTAGTACGCCAAAACGTAAAACAAACTACTGATTAGTGTTAATGATATTTATCTAAATTTAGTTCAAAAAAAATGCCCTTCTTATTTGTAGAAGGGCATTTTTAAGAAAAGAAAAAAATTACGATAATGAAAAACGTTTAAACGAAGAGATGATTAAATCTTTTTCAACACTTTGTAAGTATTGACGAACGCTTACTTTATTATCAATAAAATATTCTTGATTTAATAAGGTATTTTCTTTAAAAAACTTAGCTAGTTTACCTTGAGCAATTTTCTCAATCATATCTTCAGGCTTACCTTCGGCACGTATTGTTTCTTTTGCTATTTCTAATTCACGATTAATAGTGTGTTGGTCCACATCATCTTTATCTAAAGCTACTGGTGCCATTGCGGCAGCTTGCATAGCTATATTTTTAGCAACTTCGGCACTTACAGTTTTATTAAAACCAACTGCCACTGCTAAGCGGTTACCTGGATGGATATACCCTACAACATTTTCGGCTTTTACAACACTATAAAATCCTATGTCTATTTTCTCACCAATTTTACCAATTTGCTCCATAAATTTATCAGCAATAGTAATATCGCTGTTGTATGGTAATGCTTTTAAAGCTTCAATGGTATCTGGTTGTTTTGTTAAAGCTAT
>JAYTRS010000201.1:0-5632 GCA_043746065.1 Bacteroidota bacterium
AAAAAATAAATTAACGGATGACGGAAACGAAATAGATTGTCGTATAAATGGCAGTAATATTGTACTTAAAACATAATTTTTAAAGAAAGTTTAAAGAAATACAATAGGTATTTTACCAACCTATATTTTCCTTATTCTTTTTTTACATTAATACTACCTTATTCTATCTGCACTTTTAATTAGCTCAATATCTTTTTTAATAAATACGGTTGCTAAATACGCTCCTAAAATAGCAAAGCCACAACATAAGTAGCCAAAATAGGTAGTTTTAATTTCTATAATTTCTGTAGTTTTTGTTACTAATGGGCAAAAGGCTATCATCGCAATTAAAATAAACCAAATAACAATTAAAACGTAACATAACTTTATTTGTAACTGGCGTTTTTTAAATAAAAAAATAGTGGTTACTGCAATTATTAATCCTAAAAAGTTAAGTGCAATAGCTGCAAAATGCCCCGCTGTTGATGTAAAATTTACCAAGGGCACTAAACATAAATACTGTGTATTTAATTTGTTATAAATAATTTGAATAGGTATAAATAGCATAGCCACACTAAATAGTACCAATTGTAATAAAAATAAGGTTTGTTTGCGTTGAATCATTTCACAAATTTACAATTATTTATAAAAATTATTTCAAAAACTATTTCTATATAATTACTACTTTTAATGTCTAAATAAAAAAGTAAAATACTATGCCTATACGAATGAGTGAAGATAATGACTCGAATAGTGGTTATTCGGGCAATCAAGGTTCTGGTAATTCTGGTGGTGGTTCAAGTGGTGGTGGTGGTTTCCCTGGTGGCAATTTAATTGGTTTTTTATTGCCTCTTTTATTTCGTTATCCTAAATTATTAATTGTAGTCATTATTTTAGGTGGTGGTTATTACCTACTCAACAAGGGTTGTTCTGGGCCTGTTAAGCACAGCCAACAAAGTACCTATGCAAAAGGCGCTACCTTAGACCAAGAAGTTTATGATAAAAACGAAGTGTATGCAGCCCTCGATAATGGCGAACCTTTACCCGATAGAGTGTCGTTAGAACAATTTGCCCCTACCCCTAAAGATCAAGGTCAACAGGGCTCTTGCGTGGGTTGGGGAAGTACTTATTGTGGGCGCACCGTTTTAGAATGTGCCATTACTGGCAACAACCCAAACGAAGTAGCTTTTAGTCCGGCATTTACTTACAACCAAATTGGCTTGCAAGATTGTCAAGGCACTTACATTACAAAGGCTGTTGATTTGTTAAGTAACACAGGCAGTGTACCTTTTAACGAGTTTCCGTATACCGATCAATCGTGTAATGCACAACCCGATAAAAAACTTTTTCAAGAAGCGAGTCAATTTAAAATGAAAGGTGCTACCCGCCTTACTTTAAATGGTGATGAATACACGGTAGATGTAAACGCTATGCGACAAAATTTAGCGCACAATGCGCCTGTAATTATTGGTATGAGCGTAGGTGGAAGTTTTATGCAAGATATGGAAGGCCAAGAATTTTGGCAACCCACCCAAAGCGATTATAATAAAAATGGCTTTGGTGGCCATTGTATGTGTGTAATTGGTTACGATGATAAATATTTTAAAGATGATGGTGCCTTTTTATTACAAAATAGTTGGGGGCCTAAATGGGGTAAGGGCGGTAGAGCATGGGTAAGCTATGGCGATTTTGTACAATTTACCAACGAAGCTTATGGCATTAATGCCATGCCTAGTAAGCAAGATCAAAGTAAATTAGATTGTAGTATAAGTTTAATTGATAAAGAAACCAAAGAAGAAATTAAATTAAATGCAAAAGGCAATAATGTTTTTGAAAGTGCTTCGCCGCTAAAAATTGGGCAAAAATTTAAAGTAAAAATTACCAATAATGTAGAGTGTTACGTATATATTTTTGGTAAAGAAACCGATAATAGTAGTTATGTATTATTTCCTTACACGCCTAAACATAGCTCGTATTGTGGTATTACAGGTACACGTATTTTTCCACGCGATTTTAGTATGGAGGTAGATAAGGTGGGTAATAAAGATGTAATTGCTGTTTTAATTAGTAAACAAAAAATAGATTTTAAAGCATTTAACCAAAAACTAACTTCTGATAAAAATACCGAATTTTCTACCCGATTATTTAAACAAGTAGAAAATGAAACCATTACTAATGTTAGTTTTCAAAAAACAAACGGTATTAATTTTACATCCAATGTAAAAGATAAAACCATACTCCCTTTAATAATAGAAATTAATAAATAAATAATGTTTCACTTTTTATTACGCACCATACCTCGCCCATTATTAATCACATTTAGCTTGTGGTTTAGCAAAATTGCACCTATAATTTATTATGGCAAAAAATATCAAGACCCAATAAGTGGCAAAACCTATCGTAAATTTTTACCTTATGGTTATAGTGGCAGAGCCAAACGCAAAAATGTATTGTGCCCCGGAAGTTTATCATTAGAGCGACACAGACTTTTATGGTTATACCTAAAACAAAAAACTGATTTTTTTACTAAGCCTTATAAAATGTTACATATTGCTCCTGAGCAATGTTTTTACAAGTTATTTAAAGCACAAAAAAACTTAGCCTATACTACTGGCGATTACAACAGCCCCATTGCCGATATACATTTTGATTTACACAAAGCCCCTTTTGAAGACAATAGCTTTGATGTAATTTTTTGTAATCATGTATTAGAACATGTTGAAAATGCAGAGGTATGTATGAAAGAATTACACCGTATTATGAAACCCAACGGTTGGGGTATTTTTCAAGTACCATTAGATACCACTCGTGCAACAACATACGAAGACAAAACAATTGTAAGCGAAACCGATAGAGAAATACATTTTTGGCAAAAAGATCATTTGCGTTTATTTGGTTTAGATTATAAAGATAAATTATCCAATGCAGGGTTTACCGTAACTGTTGATGATTTTATAAATACCCTAAGCCCTGAGTTAATTGAAAAATACCGTTTGCCCAAAGGTGAAATGATTTATTTGTGTAAAAAAATGTAATTAATTAAACGTTTTTAGCAATACAAACGCACTCCAATAATAAGGGTGAGGATATTTATTTTTTACTTGTTGTTGTGCCTTTTTAAAAGATGTTTGAATATCATTTGTTGTAACGTAATTTTTATAAAACTCTGTCATTAATAATTGTGTAGCAAAATCATCAACAGGCCACAAACTCATTATAATATTTTTTGCACCTGCAATACTAAACGAACGTTGTAAACCTGCCACACCTTCGCTACCCATATCATCGCCCAAACCTGTTTGGCATGCAGAAAGTACAACCAATTGTGTATTTGCTAAATTTAACAAACAGGCTTCGGCTGCAGTAACAATGCCATCGTTTTCTGAATCAACATTTAAACTATCGTTAGTGGCAGGGCCCACACCTGCTAAAATAATACCTGAACGTAATAATGAAAAATCTTTAATTTTTGAACTTTCAAAGCCTAAAAATAATTTATCGTCACTCTCTATATCTTTTAAAAAATAACCATGTGTAGCAATGTGTAAAATAGTAGGCGATTTTATTTTTCTTAAATTGGCTTCGCTCGCAAACTGTTCAGTAAATATATCCACAGCCCAATTTTTATTTTTTAGTTGTTTATTAATCTCTTCTACTTCAATTTTTGTACCTGGTAGTTTAGTTAAATTCGTTAAACCATAACGGCTAGCAACTTGTTGGTTATTTTGAGTAGTAGTTGCTTTTTGTTTATTTAAATCATAATCATAATCTGGGTAACCAAATAATGAGGCGGTATTATTAGTTTTTTGAGTAACAATTTGTTTGTTTAATATAGTTGAGATATTAGACGTTGGATAAATTTCAAAATCATCAACTACATATTTTTTAGTTTTAGTATTGTATAAACTCAATAAATTTAGCTTATGAAAAATACCATCTGCAGATATGTATATTTTAGAAATATTTACCAAACTCGTTTCAAAAGGTTTAAAAAAATTAGCATAACTCAGAGTATCTATTTTTTGTTCGTCAATATTTTTATAATAGTTTTCAAAACCTTTTTGATCTAAATCATTACCATTTTTAAAAATAATAAATTCGGGTTGAGTACTATTTTTTTTAATAATTAAAGCGCCATATTTAATTTGGCTTAAAGTATCATTAATTTCTTCATTGGTTTTAAATAGTTCAATAGCGGCTTCATCATCCGCTAAACTTTGTTTTAAATCATTAAATGTAACAAGGGTAGGTTTAACAAATGTTTTAAGTTTTGTTTTTAATTTAATTTCTAACTCCGATGCTTTTTTATATAATTCATTATCTTCAAAAGCTACTTGGGTAGATTTATAATTATTTATTAATTCGTTTTTTATAAGTAACCAATTGCTGTATATTTTTTGTAACTCAACATCGTTGCTTGCCATTACCTCTTTACGAACCTGAGCCGATTTATTGGCTAATAATGATTTTAATTGTAGTTGATATTGTAATGCACGGTTAGTATAATCTGCAAAATTTTTATTAGGCTGAGATAATTTATAGTTTATTAAAAAAATATTATAGCTTTCAAATACGGGTGTAATAAATGATAAATACTGCATTTGATTTTCTTCACTCATCGCATCAAAATATTGATTTATTTGATTGGTATAGTAATTTAAACACTCAAAATATAAAGGTGTGGCTTGTTCGTACTTTTTTTGTACAGAAAAAATTTCGGCTAATAATAATTGTGCGTGGGCATATAATTCGTGTTTTTTACCAAAATTTCTTTCAATTAATATTAACGCTTCGTTTAAATTTATTTGAGCACGTTGTAAATTATTTGTTTTTTTATATAATTGACACGTAGAAATTAAATAAGATGCGTAACGGTAGTGATTTTTACCAACACTATTTTCTATAATTTGTAAGGCTTGTAACTTACATTCTTCGGCTTTTTCATAATCTTTAAAATGCAAATAACAAAGTGATAAACAGTTTAAAATATTGCCATAGCCTTGATGTTTTTCGCCTACTGTTTTTTTATAAATTTCATTTGCTTCTAAAAATTTTTCTAAAGCTTCTTTATAATATTGTGAATCAAAATATACTAAAGCTAAATTAGTAAGCGAATTAGCGTAGTTTTCTGATTCGGTACCAAATCTATTTTTTCTAATTTCTAAACTGGTTAATAATATATCCGATGCTTCGCCATATCTGCCAAGAGTTCGTAATAAATCGGCTTTATTACTTAATGTACTGCAATAAGCTTCGGTATTAGTTAAACTTAAACTTTTATAAATGCTAATAGAATTGTTATAACATTGTTCAGCGTTTTTAGAATCACCATAGGATTTAAAACAAAGGGCTAAATTATTTTCGATAGTTGCTAAAACATCTCTTTCTTTTAAATTATATTTTTGATGTAATTGTTTGGCTAATCTTAAATTATAAATGGCTAAATCAAATTTTCCATACTCGCGATAAACATCTCCAAGGTTTAAAATACTTACAATATAGGCTGATGTATCGTTAAATTTAAGGGGTAATTTTTCCTCAACAATATTTTTATAAATATCAATAGCATCATCATACTTACCTAAATTTTGCAAAATAATGGCTTTATGATTTAATAACCGGATGTATTTAATGTTATTTTCGCCATCTAATG
>JAYTRS010000202.1:0-1722 GCA_043746065.1 Bacteroidota bacterium
ATCTTCACTTAATTCGTTTGCAAGACTTGATTTACCGCTTCCTGGCAAACCTCTTAATAAAAATAATGATAGCATTTAATAAAAGTTAGTAAATTTTAAGTAAAAATAAAATTTTGTTAGATATAAATTCAATTAAAAAAATTAATTTTAAAAAAAACATAAAAAAACAATGAAAAAACAAAACATAGTATTTATAGCTGTTTTATTTATAGCGCTATTCTTTACAAAGTTAAATGCACAAACTGTTTACGTTACCGAAAGTGGTAAAAAATATCATGCAAAAAATTGTAGTAATGCAAAAACAGGTAAAAAAGGTATGGAATTAGCTGTTGCTAAAAAAGAGGGTTTTGAACCCTGTAAAGTTTGTAAAGCCGATGAAATTAAGCCAGAAGCGGATAAGCCAAAAGAATCAAAAACAAAAAAATAAATTTAGAACCATTACCAAATAAATAAACTATAAATTAAATGGTAGTATTTATTTATGTAAAAAAATTAAGTAAAATAAATAAATGACCTATAAATTACATAGTCTTACACCACAAAACCAATTGCTTTTAAACGAGGGTAAAATGTTACCTTTAATGGAAGAGTTTTATACCATACAAGGCGAAGGGTTTAACACTGGTAAAGCTGCCTATTTTATAAGAATTGGTGGTTGCGATGTAGGTTGCCATTGGTGCGATGTAAAAGAAAGTTGGGATGCAAATATTCACCCACTCACGCCTATTGAGAAAATAATTGAAAATGTTTTATATTACAAAGCCAAAAGTGTAGTTGTTACTGGTGGAGAACCCTTAATTTATAATTTAGATGAATTAACCAAACAGCTTAAACAAAATAATATTGAAACGTATATAGAAACATCGGGAGCTTACCAACTCAGTGGTAATTGGGACTGGATATGCTTATCGCCTAAAAAAACAATGCTACCATTGCCTAATATTTATAAAAATGCAAACGAATTAAAAGTAATTATTTTTAATCAAAATGATTTTGTGTGGGCACAAGAACAAGCAAACTTAGTTAATGCTAATTGCTACTTATATTTACAACCCGAATGGAGTAAGCATGAAAAACTTGTACCTCAAATAATTGAATTTGTAAAACAAAACCCTAAATGGATGATAAGTTTACAAACGCACAAGTATATGAATATACCTTAGATAATAGGAAATAAAGAAGTAAAAAGTATAAAATATAACTAAAAATTATACTCGTTCATTTGCTGCCAAAGCATATCTTTTAACTGAACAATATTTTTTTGTGTAGCTGATGAAAAGAAAATAAAAGGCACTTTATTTTTACCTTTTAAACGTTTAGTTACATCTTTTCGCATCTCTTCTTCTAATTCATCATCCATTAAATCAGATTTACTTATTCCTAAAATGCGTTTCTTTTCAAGTAAATCGGGGTTAAATTTCTTTAACTCGTTTAATAAAATTTTATATTCATCAACAATATCATTACTATCGCAACTTACTAAAAATAGTAACATAGAGTTACGCTCAATATGTTTTAAAAAACGTAAACCCAAACCTTTGCCATCGCTTGCTCCTTCAATAATACCAGGTATATCAGCCATTACAAAACTTTTATAATCGCGGTACTCTACAATGCCTAAATTTGGCACCAATGTAGTAAATGGATAATTAGCAATTTCGGGTTTTGCCGCACTAACTACTGATAGTAAAGTTGATTTTCCAGCATTTGGAAAGCCTACCA
>JAYTRS010000203.1:0-1720 GCA_043746065.1 Bacteroidota bacterium
TGGAGGCAGTAAAAGCAAATTCTATTAAAGTTTATAGACTTATTCGTGAGGTTGCATTTTTAAATGAAACAAATTTAAGCGCAGAAACAGGCGATTTAAGTGCAAAGGAACTAGAGCTGAGGAGAAAAATAGAACGAATGTCTTGGACTAATGATCAGATATATTTGTTACCATCCTATAATATCTTAAGAAGTATAAATGATTCGATTTATATTTTTGCGCATGATATAGATACAATGTTTGTGTACGATAAGACTTGTAAATTAATAAAAAGACAATATATTGATTATCATCATTTAAGAAGTTGGGGAAAAAATCTTATCGTTAACGAAGAAAAAACAAAAGTGTTTGCTTTATTAAAAACAAACGAAAATATTATGATTACTGAAATTAATTTAACAACTGGGCTAATAAAGCCCCCATTTTTAAAAATTGAATCCGTTTTCCCACCAAAAAAAATAAAAATAAGAGGAAATAAAATCTATTTTATGACCAAACAACATGACGGGGTAGGTTATACTTTGTTTTCTCAAAATATAGAATAAATTTTATTTCAATAACTGCTTTAATGCATCATTATAATCAATTATTTGGAGCCATTAGAATTATTAGCTTGCGGAGTTAGTATTCTCTTCCCCCCAAGGGTTTACCTAAAAGTAACAACTTTTACCTAAACTTAGCAAAGTTTACACAAACCCAATAGGTTTTACCCAAACCCAACAAAATTTACCCAAACTTAATAAAGTTTACCTAAAAACTGCGGGTTTTACATAAACTTCACAAAGTTTACACAAGCCCCGCAGATTTTGCATAAACTCAACAGAGTTCACCCCTAGCAAATGCGCTGCTAATTTTGCAAAAAGTATATATTGTGTAGTACAAAATGCAGCGGAGCGAGGGGTTAATTAAAAAACTGTAATTTATTATATTTACCCTAAAAAGTGTATGCTTTAGCCTAATAAATAGGCTGTTCATCGTTTATATAAATTACAATACCAATTATTTATTATTTTTCGATTAATATAAATTATGATATTAACTAATAAATATGCCCCAAAAACAATTATTACTAACTTTTGATTATGAGCTTTTTTTAGGAAGTAACAGTGGTACCGTTGATAAATGCCTATTACAGCCTACTACTTTATTACTAAAGTTATTAAAAGACTTTAAAATTAGTAAAACTATTTTTTTTGTTGATACAATGTACTTGGCTAGATTGCATAAAGAGGAAAGTTGTAAAGATGATTTAGATAAAATAACCAATCAATTAATATCTATTTTAAAACAAGGTCATTATATATTCCCTCACCTTCATCCACATTGGATAGATGCAAAATATGATACTCACAAAAGGCAATGGCAGTTAAACAATATATCTAAGTATAGGTTTCACAACATTGATAGTTACAATCAAATTTTTCACTTTAAAAATTCTATACATATAATTGAAAAACTACAAAAAACGGCAAATGTTTTTTATGAAATTGATTCGTATAGAGCTGGCGGCTTTTGTTTACAACCGTTTAAAGATTTTAAAAACTGCTTTAAGGAATTTAATATTGTAAATGATTTTTCGGTTTTAAAAGGTTTAAAATTAGAAACTGAAACCGAAATATTATACGATTACACTAATGTACCTAAAAAAGATATTTATA
Organism: Bacteroidota bacterium; assembly: GCA_043746065.1. Taxonomy (GTDB): domain Bacteria; phylum Bacteroidota; class Bacteroidia; order B-17B0; family Aurantibacillaceae; genus Aurantibacillus. The sequence continues at coordinate 1,659 of JAYTRS010000203.1, forward strand.
ATTTTAGTAATGATGTTACTTTAGAAGATACATTTGGAAAGTTTACGGAGTTTACTATTTCT
>JAYTRS010000204.1:0-5606 GCA_043746065.1 Bacteroidota bacterium
ACTTAAGCTATAACTTGTTGGGCTACTTAATGTAAATGTAGGGAAACCAACACCAACGGTAACAGTAACACACTTAGTAGCGCTACAACCGTTTAATAAATTAGTAACCTTAAAACAATAAGTACCGCCTCCACCAACTGACATTAAACTACCAGTTGTTACGGCGCCAAAAGGGTCAGTCCATTCAAAAAGTACATTTGTATTGGTATTTGAAGAGCCAGACATAGTAGCTGTGTTTGCAGCACAAGTTAAGTTTAAGCTATTTACACTTGTGCTTACAGTTGGCACTGTAGCATTTTGCGTAACCGTAAACGATGAGCCTGCCACACAATTACTTACCACATCGGTAACTGTAATTGAGTAAGTACACGGTTGAGTTACATTGTAATTATTACCTGTAGCCGTTGGTTGGCAAACACTACTCCATAATACAGAGTAAGTATTAGCGGCAGTAACGTTTACTTGCATAGCTATGTTAGGGGTAGTGCAATCTAAAATATAAAGTGGAGCGGGGTTAAGTGTAAAGGTTGGTGCTACTGGTGTAGCTTGTACATTTACTGTAGTAGATGCTACGCAACCCACACCATCAACTAGCGATACCGTATTTACACCCACAGCTGGCGTAGTAACGTTGGCTGTTGGCGATGTAGCGCTTGTTACACCTGAGGTGCAACTAAACGTATACGGACTGACCCCACTACTAGCAGAGATATTAATAGTTGTAACGGTGGATGAACAGGTAGGTTGTACCACATTGGCCAATATATTTGGCGCTGTAGTAATAGTTGTTGTTATATTGCGAATAATTGGTTGACAAGATCCAGGAGGATTCATTGTAACAGAAAATACAGCCGATAAATTTGTAATCAATGTTTGATTAGCATAACTTGGCGTTTGATAAGATCCTGGCGCTGGGCTACTCCATGTGTATGGCCCTAAACCGCTTGGTAAAGTAATAGTTGCACCCGTTGCACCGCAAGTAGGTAAGGTTATACTACTAGTACCCGCAGGGAAACTTGTGCCATTACCAATAATACTCATTGGCGAACATTGTGCATCAAAATAAACACAACCGTAGTGTGCACCACCAGTACAATCAGTAACAATAATATCAATGGTAATATTTTGACCAATGTATGATGTTAAATCTAGAGAGTTAACATTCCATTTACTAAAAATAAAAGTTGATGAACCTGACGCTGGAGTACCACTACCCGTATTAAAATAAGGTACACCCGTAGTACCCGTACATTGGCTACTTGGCGCAGCAATTGAATAACTTGGGCAAGTAATTACAGTACCTGCAGTAGCATTGGTTAATTTAATTTGAAATGAACCCGCATCGCAACATGCATGACCAGTATAAAATACTGACATAAATGCAAATTGAAATAAAGCATTACTTGCTGTTACAGCAAAAGTTTTTGATAATTTCTCAATACTATAATCAGGTGTTTCGTTGTTTATTCTAATTACATTTGTACCATACATAGTTGGTATAGAGGGATTTACCGAAGTACCATTGTTTGTACCAGTTGAGGTTCCAAAAACAGAATAAATTGGATAAACAGCCCCAATTACAGGATCAACAAAACCAGTTGCGGTATTACATTGTTGAATGGCTGATTGAGCTGGAGGGCTTGGGCAACAACCCAATAAAGTACAGTTTGAACCTGTAACGCCGCTATTACTACCACCAGTTACCGTCCAGCCACTAACTTGGCCAGAAGTTACAATAGGACCAGCTGCCGAAGCTTCAAAATCTTCATTTACACATGCAGGCACAACGCTAGTTACTTTTTGAACAGCGCTAAAATTGTGAGTGTACGTTGGTTTAATATGGTATTTAGCATTAATATATGCTCTTTTAAGTTGAAACATCCTTACTGGAAATTCTACCCCTAAAAAACCTTCAGAAATAGCAGATGCTTTTGCAGCTTCTTCTTCAAAACCTCTTAAGGAATCGGCACTAAAGGAATAATTTACAAAAGACCGAGTTAAGGAATTTTGTGCCTTGCCCGTATTAAAAGCAAGTAATGCAACAAATAGCATTAATGTGACTAGTTTTTTTGTTTGATTCATGTTGTTTTTATTTTTTGTGTGTAAATATATACTAAACTTTTTATTTAACAAACTTTTACAAATATTGTGCCACAAATTAAAATTTGTTAAAAAAGCAACCTTTTTTAGGTGTTATTTTTATATTACTTTTGGTTTTATTCAAAACAGTAAGCAATTATGCAATTATTACAAAATAAAGTAGCCTTAATTACAGGCGCAACACGAGGTATTGGTAAAGGTATTGCCATGCAATTTGCTAAAAATGGTGCAAACGTAGCATTTACTTATGTAAGTAGCGATGAAAAAGCCAAAGCCCTAGAACTTGAATTACAAGCCTATGGCATAAAAGCCAAAGCTTATAAAAGCGATGCTGGCGATTTTAAAGCCGCAGATGAATTAATAAGCGCCGTTGTAACAGAATTTGGAACCATAGATGTTTTAGTGAATAATGCTGGCATTACCCGCGATACTTTATTAATGCGTATGAGCGAACAACAGTGGGATGAGGTAATAAATGCCAACCTAAAATCGGTATTTAACCTCACTAAAGCCGTACAACGCCCCATGTTAAAGGCTAAAAAAGGTTCTATCATTAATATGAGTTCGGTAGTGGGTGTAAAAGGCAATGCTGGTCAAAGCAATTATGCGGCTAGTAAAGCGGGTATTATTGGTTTTACAAAATCAATTGCTATTGAGTTAGGTTCGCGTAACATTCGCTGCAATGCCATAGCCCCAGGCTTTATTGAAACCGAGATGACAGCTGCTTTAGATGAAAAAGTAGTACAACAATGGCGCGATACTATTCCACTAAAACGTGGTGGTACAAGCGATGATGTAGCCAACTTAACTTTATTTTTAGCAAGTGATTTAAGTACTTATATTACAGGGCAATGCATTAATGTGTGTGGTGGTATGCTCACCTAATTAGTCAATTTGACGATTAGACTATTTGACAATTAGTTGTAAAAAATAAAAATTGTTCTCTCAAATAATATATAATTCTCCTTGGTATTACTTTGTAATATGTCTTTTGCTGGGATTTGGTTTTACTTTACTCCTTTATTTTAAAAATAAAAAAAATGTTGATGTCCCCAAAAAAATAAACAACACCTTATTAATACTGCGATTTTTAACGGTAAGTTGTATTGCTTTTTTACTGTTAAATATTTTTTTAAAACAAGTAAAAAATCAAACGCAAAACCCTACTATTTTATTGGCTATTGATAACTCATCGTCAATGTTAGCATTAGCCGATAGTAGCTTTGTAAAAAACGAATTTTTAAAAAAGTTAAACGCGTTTAATAAAACTATTAGTAAAACGTTTACTGTAAAAACTATTTTATTTGGTAGCAAAACGCAAGTGGCAGAAACCCCTACGTTTAGCGAAAAAGAAACCGATATTGAAAATTTAATTAATGATATTGAAAATAATTATAGTAATCAAAATATTGGCGCTTTAATTATTGCCAGCGATGGTATTTACAACAAAGGTGCAAATCCACTTTACGCCATCGAAAAATTAGGTTACCCCGTATATACAATAGCCATGGGCGATACCAACGAAATTAAAGATGTGGCCATTCAAAAAATAAATTACAACCAAATAGCCTATTTAGGCAATAATTTTCCGATAGAAGTTTTAGTATCTGCTAAAAATTTTATTGGGAAAGAAGTTAGTGTTTCTGTTTTGCATAATGCACAAAAAATTGCACAGCAAACTATTAAAATAAATGCCAATAATTTTTTAAGTACCTGTAATTTTACTATCAATGCTGGCGTTTCGGGCGTGCAACGCTATTTAGTAACAACCACTATTTTAGAGGGAGAAAAAAATAGTTTAAACAATTCGCAACAATTTATTATTGAAGTAATTGATAATCGCGAAAAAATATTAGTTCTGGCCAATGCCCCCCACCCCGATGTAGCTGCCCTAAAAGATGCCATTTTAAATAGTACTACTTACGACGTTGATTATGACCTAGCTCCTGATTTTAAAAAACCAATAAAACCTTATAGTTTAGTTATTATTCATGGTTATAATGCTTCAAATCAAACGTTAATTAACGATTGTAAACTAAATAATGTGCCGGTATGGGTTGTAAACCCAACCACCACCGAAAACTTAAATGGATTAAAAATTAGTGCTTCGCTAAATAAATTTAACGATGCTGAGCCCAGTATTAATAAAACATTTGGCTTATTTATGGTAAGCGATGAGCTTAAAAAATTAATGAAAGAATTACCTCCCTTAAAAACTTTTTTTGGAAATTACAGTTTAAGTAATGGTGCTAGTAGCCTTATTAATCAACGTATTGGCTCAATAGAAACCGAAAACCCACTGTTAATTTTTAACGAAATAAATGGTTTAAAAAATGCCATTTTTATTGGCGATGGTTTATGGCGTTGGAAATTGCGCGATTTTGCTGAGCATACCAACACTAATTTATTTAACGAATTAATAAGCAAATCTATTCAATACTTATCTGTAAAAAGCGACAAAAGTTTTTTTAGAATTACCGCGCCAAAAATTTGTAGCGAAAATCAAGCAATTAAATTAAATGCCGAAGTGTACAATAAAAGTTACGAATTAGTTACTGAACCTGATGTTGTTTTAACGCTCACAAATAGCGATAAAAAGAAATTTAATTACACATTTAGCAAAAGCCAAAACGCTTACAAACTCAATATAGGTTTGCTTCCGGCAGGAGAGTATAAATACGAAGCCAAGACAAAAGTAAATAATGAGCTGCTTATAAAACAAGGAAGTATAGTTGTAAAAGAAATTATTTCCGAAAAAATAAATACGGTTGCTAATCACAATTTATTATTTCAATTAGCAACCAAAACGGGTGGCAAATTAGTTTACCCAAATGCATTAACTAATTTAGAAACTCAAATTTTAAATAACCAATTAATAAAACCAATTACTTATTCGCAAACAACAACAAATCCATTAATCGAATTAAAATGGCTAATTTTTATACTCCTTGCACTTTTAAGTGCCGAATGGTTTATTAGAAAAAGATACATGACCATTTAATTTAAAATGGATACGCTTAGGGCCTATTTAAATTTTTTATTTTCTTTTTTTATAGCTCAATTAATTAAAGCCAAATTGCATTTTTATCACATTTGCCACAATTTATTACCTTTAATAACGTTATACTATAGTGTTAATTAAACGCATATTTATACTCATCGTTATTTTCTTTTTTTATTTAAAAGGAAGCGCGCAAGTATTTCAAACTAACAAACAAAAATTATTTAAAACTCCAACTGATACATTGGTGTTAGATAGTTTAAGTTTAATGCCCGGAAGTGTAACTTATAAAGTATTTCCCGCCAATGATAGTTTATCCACACCAACAATAAATTACAAATTACATGCATTAATTTTTACTAAAAAACCCGATAGCATTATCGTTTCGTATAAACGTTTTCCGTATAATTTTGAATATAATTTCTTTCATAAAAATGCTACTAATTTATATACCGATTTATCTCGCCCTAACAATCCTTACACCATTAACTATAATTCATCTACA
>JAYTRS010000205.1:0-1711 GCA_043746065.1 Bacteroidota bacterium
TTCGCCTCTATCCATAACGGCTTTTGCTTTGTTACCTAAATCGGTACCTCGCGCAATTTCGGTACGTAAAATATCGCCAGTACTTAAATGTACCAAGCCATATTTATTAATTAAGTTTTCAGATTGAGTGCCTTTGCCTGCACCTGGAGGGCCGAATAATACAAGGTTTAACATTTTTTCCATTGTTTTTTATTTTTAAGCTAATACGTAAATTTCTTTTAAATTTCTTCCAAGTCCGTCATAATCTAAACCGTAACCTACCACAAAATCATTTGGTATTTCAATTCCAACATAATGCACTTTAAATTGTTTTTTGTAGGATTGAGGTTTTAGTAAAGCGGTTGCTATTTTTGTTTGTTTTACATTTTTGCGTGTAAGTACATTCATTAATCGTTCAAGGGTAATGCCAGTATCAACAATGTCTTCCACAATTACTACGGTTCTCCCTGTAATATCTTCGGTTAGGCCTATTAATTCGGTTACATTGCCCGTGCTGCTTGTACCATGGTAACTGGCAACTTTTATAAACGAAATTTCGCAAGGTATTATAACTTCTTTTAATAAATCAGCGGCAAACATAAACGAGCCGTTTAGTACAACCAAAAAGATAGGAAAATCGTTTGCCAACTCGGTATTTATAGCATCAGCAATATTTTTAACAGCAGTTGTAATTTGTTGCTGCGAAATGTAGGGCTTAAATTGCTTATCTTTTATTGTTACTAAATTGTTCATAAACGTAACAAATATAATGGTTTTATTGCTATTATACAGATAGTTTTTAACGAAATTTTTTGTAATTAGTCGTAATTACCGTAATCGTAATTGGTTTTTACAGTGGCTCTGTTACGGTAAGATAGGGCAAAATCGTTTAACATATCATTAATATTTTCTTCTTCGGTTTTGTCTTTATCTATTAAATAATTTATGTTTAATACTTCAATATCTGAGCTAATGGCTTGTTTGCTCTCTTTTACAAATACTACCGCCCATTTTTCGTCATCGTTTTTTTGCTTTTGTACTTTGTAAACATATATTTTTCCTTTTTGATATTTATTTTTTGCTTCTAATTCTTTAAAAAACACAATGCTATCTGTTTTGGTTTTATCTTTATCGTAATTATACAAATTGGTAATTTGGCGTTGGCTATTAATAACCGACTCTACCAAGCTTTTTTGTGATAAATATTTTTTATCAAACTTATCGGTTAATTTTTCTTTTTCTAATTCGCTATAAAAATAAGTGCGAGTATATTTATTTTTACAATAAAAATTAATAAGTGTATCGTTTAAAATAATATTTTGTTTTAATAAAGCAATGGCCACAGGCATTGTAATGGCTTGTGTTTTTATTTTAGCAAGTTTGGCAAAAAACTGTTTTGTTTTTTCGTCGGTTTTATAAAAAGGAGCTAAAATTATAGCATAATTAACTAATTCAGGGCGATTAGCCACATCTTTAGTGTTTTTAGAAGCTTTGTTGAAGGTATTGGTATTCAGCCCTTCAACACTTGCCTGTATGCTTTCCGCTAATTCTTTTGTCGCTTTATCTAAATAATCAAAATCATTATTTGAACCATTAGTAGACTTACTATTTGAGGGATTATAACGTTTTAAAGCCAAGTTTGCGTCGGCCAAAATATTATCTTTTTGCATTAAATAAATGTTTGGTGCTATTAATTTTTTATCTACTAAATTGGTAAGCAAGTTGTAAACAG
>JAYTRS010000206.1:0-5581 GCA_043746065.1 Bacteroidota bacterium
AAAATTTTAACTAAGGATAACATAGTTTGTTAGCAAATATAATTTAGGCTAACCTAAAAAAATTGTTAGACAAATAAAAAAACATATATTTGTAGAAAATAAACAATTGAAATACACTTCTGCATATATACTCATTACCTTTTTAATTACTTTTTTAAAATTAACTACAACTGCTCAAGACAGTTTAAAAAAGCAAAGTTGGTTTACGCTTCATGCACAAGAAACAACCGTTAGCCAATTTAGACCTGCCTTTAATGCTAATTATACAGGAGCGCATAGCCAAACAACAGAACAACAATGGGCTACCACACTTACTAGTACTATTTTTGGTGGAGTAAAACTTTGGGAAAATGCCTCAGCTTTCATTAATCCTGAAATTGCTGGGGGCTCAGGTTTATCATCGGCCTTTGGTATTGCTGCTTTTACTAATGGCGAAGCGTTTAGAGTAGGTAGCCCCGAGCCAAAAATATATTTAGCCCGTGGTTTTTTTAGGCAATTAATTCCATTAACAAAAGATAAAGAATGGCAAGATGATGCCGAAAATAAAATAGCACAGTATATACCTACAAAATATTTTGCTATAACGGCAGGTAAAGTTTCTATTGCCGATTACTTTGATGATAATACTTTTTCGCACAACCCACGTAGCCAATTTTTAAGTTGGGGTTTAATGAGTAATGGCGCTTGGGATTACCCTGCCAATACCAGAGGCTATACCCCAAGTGTTATTTTAGAATATATAAGCAAACCATTAGAAATACGTTATGCAATAAGTATGATGCCTATTACTGCTAATGGTAATATAATGGATAAAAATATTGCAAGCGCCAACGCAAATAGTTTTGAAATAAAATACAAATATAAAATAAAGGGCTTGCAAGGTAAAGCCAGTGCCCTTGCCTTTTATAACACCGCCTTTATGGGAAGTTATACAGCACAAAATATTGTAACAACTTATGATAGTATTAATCCTACTTTTCCAAAAAACGATTATAGTATACTTGCAAGCCGCCAGTATGGGCGAAGCAAATATGGCTTTGGTGTTAATGTAGAACAATATATAACGCCTAATATGGGTGTATTTGCCCGTGCATCATACAACGATGGACAAAACGAAACGTGGTGCTTTACCGAAATTGATAGGGCTTTTAGTATTGGAGCCTCGCTAAACGGCACTAAATGGAAACGTAAAAACGATGCGTTTGCGTTTGCTTATTGTATATCAGGGCTCTCACAACAACATGCAAATTACTTATCAAAGGGGGGCTTAGGTTTTATTATTGGCGATGGTAGATTAAATTATGCTAACGAACATTTATTTGAAACCTATTACAGCGCTTCCTTATTAAATGGCAAAATAACGCCATCATTTGTGTATCAATTTATTTTAAACCCAGCATATAATAGGGATAGAGGGTCAATTAGTGTTTATTCTTTTAGACTGCACTTTAGTATTTAAAAATAAACCGCAACTGTGTTTATATTAACCTTTGTAACATATAAACAAATTACTTTTACCAACGTTATTATCAATTTTATTTCCCAAAAAAACCTAAAAATGTTTTTTGTTTGTAACCTTTTTTAATATTTGCATTATGCTAAGGCGTGGAACAGGCGTACCACAAACCCTAAAATCGGGCTTTTACATTAACGATAAGTATGGTAAAAACACAAAAGTAAATGCCGATTATACGTTTAATCAAAATCAATTAGTAACGGGTAGCCAAATTAATACCCAATTTTTTTTACAAGATACTAGTTATACAAACCAACAACAGCTGGGTAATAAGGCGCAAATACAAAGTCATAAATTTAATTTTAAACTTACCCAAAAGTTAGATTCCTTAACCGAACTAACTATTAAACCTAAAATAAATTATAATTTGGGCAATAATGCCGATTTTAAAACCGATCAATTTATTTCAAAAAATAATGTATTAACTCGCCAAACAAGCATTTTAAATAGTAATACTAACGAAACAATAGATGCAAACGTAATGCTAAAACTAAATCGCAACTTTATGAAAAAAGATAGAAACCTAAACATTACCTATCAGCCTTCATACTACAATGCGCAAACAAATTCTAATTTAAATACAACGTTTAATTACTATCAAAACCAATTGCCAGATAGTGCCTTATTACAAAAACGCACACAGCTTAATCATAAAGAAGAACACACTGCTTCTATTACTTACACCGAACCCTTAAATAAAAAATTTAAAATAGAAACAAGCTACGGTGTTGCCTACAATAAAAATAATAATAACCGTACTACTCTAGATTTTAATGGGCAAGGCTACGATAACTTTAATTTTACTCAAAGTAATAATTTTAAAAATTTACGTGTGGTAAACAGAGTTGGAGCTAAATTAATTTATGATGTAAAAAAATACCGCATTAGTATTGGCTCGGCGTTTAGAAATATTTATCAAGAAAATATAAATGTTACAAAAAATCAAAAATTAAACCAAACCTTTACAAATATTTTACCATCAGCTTCATTTATTTATCGTATTAATCAAGGTTCAAACCTTACTGTTTTTTATAATAGTAGTGCTCAACAACCCGAATTGCAACAAATGCAACCCGTGGTAGATAATACTGATCCTAATCGTATAACCATTGGTAACCCTAACTTAAAACCACAGTTTAATAATAACGTAAATATTAATTATTATTTTTATAAAGGCATTACAGATGTGCATTTTTATTCGGGTGGGCAATACAGTAATGTTAGCAATGAAATAAACGAAAAAACAACTTTTGATGCGCAAGGTAAAAGCACTACAACGCCCATTAATATAAATGGTAATTACAATGCAAACATTTGGTGTGGCGGTGCTTTTCCAGTATTTAAACGTCTTTTTAAAATAAATAGTAATTTAAGTAGTGGCTTTAATAATAACGTTGCCTATGTAAACGATGTAAAAAATATTACCCAATTTTTTGATATTGGTCAAAATTTAGGTATTGAAAAACAATTAGATTATTTAGATGTAAGCATTATTGGAAATTACAGTTATAATATTCCTAAACAAACTATTAGTACTCAATCTAAACCTTATTATACTTATGGGGTAGGTGGAAATTTAATGCTAAAGTTGCCAAAGAAATTTAAAATAAATACTGATGGAAACTACACTAATAATGGCAATAGGTCTGTAGGCTACAATATTAATTACTTTATTTTAAATGCTAGCCTCAGTAAAACATTTTTAAAAAACGAAAATTTAATTGTGAGTGCCGAAGCATACGATATTTTAAACCAAAATATTAGTAACCAGCGCGAAATTGCAGCTAATAAAATTATTGATACTAGAACACAAATTATTAAACGATATTTTTTAGCCCGTGTTATTTTTAAGTTTAACAGCAATAAAAAGAAAGAGGAAGAGAATGATTTTAATTAATAAAACTCATATAAACAGAGGTAATTATAATTGGTTATTTAAAAATTATTATGCAAAAAATCAAGCTGAATGGGTTTTTCAGGTTGAGCGTAGTAGAAACCTTACATTAAAAAATATTTCTTGTATTTTAATTTTGTTAGTGTGTTTTTCAATAAAAAGTAACTCTCAAATAACATCTGCTAAAATTACGTATGAACGAAAAACAAACCTCTTTAAAAAATTTAAAAACGAAAACCAAAAACGCTGGATAAAAGAAGAAGATAAAATTAAAACCGATTTTTTTGAATTATTCGTTACTGATACTATTAGCCTATTTAAACCACAAGAAAGTGAATTGCGCGAAAACATGAGCTGGACAACACAAAAAAACACAGTGTATCAAAATTTTAATACCCAGCAACGTTATATTATAAAAACAATGTGGGGCGAAGAAATACATTTAAACGATAGCCTTTTTGTACGCCAATGGAAAATTACAGAAAGCAGCCGTAAAATTGCGGGTTACAATTGCCGTAAAGCCATTTGGCAAGCAAACGATAGTACGCGTATTTATGCCTGGTTTAGCTACGATATTTTACCCTCTACAGGCCCTGAAAGTTTTAATGGTTTACCTGGCACTATTTTAGGCCTAGCTACCGAGGATGGTGGTGTTATTTATTTTGCTAAAAAAGTAGAAGTTTTAAATCCAATAGCTACCACATTTGTAATTCCAAAAAAGAAAAAAATATTTACCATTAAACAACTTACAAATGATATGGATAAACGCTACAGTAAAGAACCCTGGTATAAAGGAATAATGTACGAACAATTTGGTATTTGGTAAAACGTATATTTATTTTTTTGTAGTATATTAGCCTTTATAATGAAAAAACTATTTTCGGTTTTAAAATATACTAAAAACTATAAAGGCTACACCGCCTTAAATGTGCTGTTTAATGTGCTGTTTGCCGTATTTTCGGCCTCTATATTGGCGTTAATTGCACCGTTTTTAGATTTACTTTTTAAAAATAACGACACCAATATTTTACAAATTTTATTTAAAGGCGAACCTAAATTTTCGCTCTCATCAACCTATTTAAAAGATGCTTCTAACTTTTATTTAGCAGGCTTAATTTTAACAAAAGGTAAACTGGGTGCATTAACTTTAATATGTTTTTTAATTTTTATTTTAACGCTATTTAAAAATATATTTAGATACATGGCTATGTATTTTGTAGCCCCTATTCGCAATGGTGTTGTAAAAGATTTACGCAATAAAATGTATAAAAAAGCAATGGCATTGCCTTTAAGTTATTACAGCGAAGAAAAAAAAGGCGATTTAATGAGCAGAATGACAACTGATGTACAAGAGATTGAATGGAGCATTATGCAAACCTTAGAAATGATTTTTAGAGAACCCTTAACTGTAATTATTTTATTTTCGTTAATGCTATTAATAAGTGCTAAGCTTACTTTTTACATTATTTTATTATTACCAATTGCAGCTATTATAATTGCCTTACTTGGTAAAAGTTTAAAAAATGCATCCAGTGCTACTAAGCATACATTGGGGCAATTAATAAGTTTAATTGAAGAAACTCTTGGTAGTTTAAAAGTAATAAAAGCCTTTAGTGCTAATACACATATGAGCGATAAGTTTGAAGAAATTAATCAATCCTACTACAAACAATCAGTAAAAGTATACCGTAAAACAGATATTACTTCTCCCCTAACCGAAACAATTGTAACCGCCATTTTAATGCTAATTTTATTATTGGGTGGTAAAATGGTATTTAGTGGGGAGTTAACAGGGGCTTTGTTCATTGCTTATTTTGCCCTAGCATCACAGTTAATTCCACCCTTTAAACAAATAACTTTTTCATACAACAACATTCAAAAAGGTATAGCCAGCGAAGAACGTATTGATAAAATTTTATTAGCCGATGATATCATTAAAGAAAGCACAAATCCAATTACTATTCAAAAATTTAATTCAAGTATCGAATTTAAAAATGTTTCGTTTGCGTATCATAAAGGCGATGAAGGGTACGTTTTAAAAAATATAAATTTAACCATACCAAAAGGTAAAACCATTGCTTTGGTTGGACAAAGTGGCAGTGGCAAAACAACTTTAGCAGATATGTTACCCCGTTTTTACGATACAGATGCGGGCGAATTATTAATTGATA
>JAYTRS010000207.1:0-5580 GCA_043746065.1 Bacteroidota bacterium
TTAAAAAAACAGTTTATAGTTTAGTAAAAGAATTACATATTAAACGTTATCCTTACCATAATTTATTATACTAAAAACAAATAAAAATTAAGTTTTTAAAACAACATATTGTATTTTTTTTCATTCTACTGGTAGCGGCTGTTTTCAGGTTAATTCCATTATTTAGCTATCAATATACACTTGATGAATTAAGCGGTTTAGATAGAACACAGTTTAATTCGTTTGCCGATGTAATTGAAAAAGGTGTTAAAGCGCATGATACACACCCGGCGCTAGTTCAAATTTTAATTTATTATATATCTAAACTTTTTGGTTATGCTGCTTGGGTAATTAAACTACCCTTTTTACTATTTAGTTTTGGCACTATTATTTATGCTTATTTTTTTGGATACAATAATTTTTCAAAAAAAGTAGGTATTATTGCCAGCTTATTTTTTAGTTTTTCGTTGGTATTTGTGTATTACGCTCCTATTGCAAGAATGTATATATCAGGTATTTTTTTTAGCATAGCTTTACTTTTTTATTTTTTTGAAATAGTTTATTCAAACAAAACCAAATTAATAAATTATTTTTTGTTTGGCTTATTCGCTTTGCTGTCGGCATTAAATCAACACATAAATGCACTATTTGCTTTTACAGTATGTGTTTCGGGTTTATTTTATTTAAACAAAAACAATGCTAAGTTTTTTTTAATAACATGTACAATGGTTGTACTGGCCTATTTGCCTCACTTGCCCGTAACGTTATATCAATTAAGTTTTGGAGGCATAGGTTATAATCAAGGTGGCTGGTTAGAAGTACCCAATGTAACAACAGTATTTAATTTTATAAAAGTAATTTTTGGTACAGGTAAAAGTTACTTAGTTTTTTTAATTTTATGTATGGCTACTGCCATTTTAAATAAACAACTGCTTTTTACAAAAAAGCAAACCTATCTAGCTTCTATTTTTTTAATAAACCTTGCTATCGTTTATTTTTACTCTGTATTTCGTGCGCCTGTTTTTCAAAATTCGGTAATGTTATTTAGTGCTGTAGCGTTTATAATTTTAATAAGTACCCTGCTTGAAGCAAAAAATAATTTTGTTTTTATTTTAAGTACAATAATTATTACTGCTTTATTTTTTTATAAAACCTATTATAAAAAAAATTATTATAATGAATGTGTGTCTAATATTTTTGAATATCAATTTAAGCGAACGGCTGAACTTAAAAATAAGTATGGCAATTTAGCCGTTTACCCTATTTATTTTGATTGCGATACGTTTATGAAAAAAATTTATTTTAAAAAATATAATATAAAATTTGATTGCAAAATTGCTGCCGATTCTGCTACTTTTTCTTTACTTAAATTTTCGCAATTTATTTCAAATCTAAAATCTAATTATGTTGTTTTGGCTTCTTCTTTTCCTAATTACCAAGCGGTAACAAAAGAGTATTTTCCCTACTTAATAGAAAATGCACAAACACAAGGCTTAAATTTTAAAGTATATTCTAAATTAAAAAGCCACCAAACAACATGTGTGAGCGATGACGAAATTTTAAATTATGCTTCTATTTCAAATGCTGGAAATTATGAATTTTCTAATCCAACTAATTTATTAAAATACCCAAGTCAATTTTATTATCCAATTAACGCAACCAACGAATTTCCGTTTCAAGCAAAAGCTATTTTAAATAAAGTTACTTCAAAAGAGGGGCAGTTTGTTTTAGTAACCGCAAAAATTAAAGCGAATAATTTTAATCTTACTAATGTGGGCGTATGTATTTCTATTAACGAAACAAAAAAAGATTCATGTTTGGGTTACACAGCCTCTGAAAGCGGTGATTTTTTAATAAAAAATGATACAACACTAAATATTTACGCAGGGCTTTATTGTGGTACAAATTATAATACCATAAAAAATAATGCTATACTAAACACCTATGTTTGGAACAGAGGTAAACAAAATTTTACACTTACTAATTATGAAATTAAAACTATAAATTTTTGGCCTCAAAAATGGAATTTTTGGGAATAAACAATTACTCCTTTAAAATCCAACTGTATTGGTTTGTATTATTATAATACACAAATAACATATAATTATCTTTTGTTAAGTTTAGTTTTTTTGTATTTATAATTAAAGTATTTTTTCCTTTTTTTATTTTTTTATTTTTAAGTATAATTTTTTCAAAACTTGCGTCTAATGGCTTGTATAAAGCAATTGTAGCATTAGTACTAATAATTGAATTGATATCAACCTTCATTTTATCAGTAAATGTAATTTGCTTTTGTAAACTTATTTCTAAATTATTTTTTAATAAATTATAATCGTTTAAGATTGTATCATTTATTATGGCAGTGTAAATGCTTAATTCTTTTTTATCATCTATTTGCATCCAAATAGGCCTAACATTACTATTTACTGCGCTTAAGCCAATATAATCTCCAAAAAAAACTTCGGGTGCAGGCTTAAAGGGTTTTTGGTTTACTTTATAGTAATTAAACTTTAAACCACCATTTTTACTTACTGCCATATATACATCTGTTAAAAAACTATCTGCAAAATTTTGTCGTGAGTAATAAAGTAAATATAAATAGCCTGTTGTTTGGTCTATAGTCATAAAAGGCATAAATTGTTCTTTATGGTTTGGGTAATAGGTAACTAAAATTGGCTCTGTCCAGTTTTCACCTTTATCATCGCTATAAACAATAAATACATCTTTATTTTTTTCGCCATTTTTTTCGTCACTCCAGCTAATATAAATTCTTCCTTTGTAGGGGCTATTACTTAAATCGCAACTTGTAAAAGGCATGCCATTGGCTCTAAACAAACCATCTACTTTATAATCCCAACCATTTTTAATAGGCGCAATAATTACTTCTTTTTCTAAAAATGTTTTTCCTCCATCTATTGATTTATTAAATACTAAGCCTTTTGGTCCTGCCCAAGCTACATAAATTTCACCCTTAGGCCCCATACAAGGTACAGCGCCCTCAACCGTATTATCGCTATCAATACAATCGCCGGTATAATAACTAATTTTTTTTGGTTCGGCCCATGTTTGTCCACCATCCTTACTGTTGCTGTATCTAATTATAGATGTATCGGTAGGGGCATTACTTTCGTATTTATCAAATTGTGTCCAAGTTACGTGTATGGTATTTGTTTTTTTATCCACGCAGGCCCAATGTTTATCTTGTACTTTTTTGTTATTTTTTCCAACGGCAGAGCAGCTTGTGTAGGTTTTACCAAAATCATTACTTTTATTAGTTACTATTCTATCTACCCAATTGCCATCGGGTGTTATTTTTGGATTTGGAAACGAAAGATGCATAAAATAAGCTGTTTGAGCGGTGTCCCAAAAAACTAAAGGGTCGCCATACACGCCAAATTTATCGCATAAAACAGTTTGGCGTTGCCACGTTAAACCCGCATTATTACTATAATAGGCACTTGTAATGTTTGCTCCAGCAATTATTTGTTGCGGGTTTTTAGGATTAATGGCAATGGTAACTTCTTCGGGCTCAAACTGGTTACTAATTAAAACATTCGGTAATTGTGCTTTAAAAAAAACAAAACAAATTATTAAATTTAAACTAAAAAAAATGCGCATAATTTATTTAAAATAAATTTACCCCAGTAATTGTTTTATTAAAGTAGATACTATTTTATTATCGGCTTTGCCAGCAAATAATTTATTGGCAGCGCCCATTACTTTCCCCATTTCGGCTGGGTTTGTAACGCCTAATTGTGCAATTAATTTTACAAGTTCGGTTTTAATTTCATCTTCGCTTAATTGCTTTGGTAAATAACTTTCAATAACGTTGGCCTGAAAATTTTCAACCTCTTCTAAATCTGCACGATTTTGTGTTTTGTATATTTCTGCAGATTCTTTTCGTTTTTTTACTTCTTTTTGTAATGCTTTGTTTGCGCTGTCTTCGGTTAAACCTTCTTGCGATGTTTTGAGTAATAACAAAACTGATTTTACAGCACGTAATGCTTCTAATTTTTTAGAATCTTTAGCTAACATAGCAGTTTTTATATCGGCATTTATGGTTTCTTCTATATTCATTATTATTGTTTTAATTTAAAGTATAAAGTTATAAATAATTTGATGTAACTACTTGCAATACTTTAAAAATATAAAAATTAATAGTAATTTTTATAAAGTTTATTTATTATGCAAGTAGTTTTAGATATTAAAGGCAAAAAAGGATTGCACTTATTAGATGTGCTTAAAGATTTACCCTATGTAAAAATAACACCATTTACTGGCGAAAAAGTTTTGAGTGAAAAAGAATTATTAATACAGGAAATAAAAGAAGCTGTTAAGGATGTAAACTTAGCCAAAAAAGGAAAATTAAAATTAAAATCAGCGCGCGATTTGTACAATGAGTTATAGCATTTTACCTACCCCTCCTTTTGACAAACAATTAAAACGTCTGTGTAAAAAATACTCTTCGCTTAAAAAAGAATACCTAAACCTTATCGAAGAACTTGAACAAACTCCAGAATTAGGGATTAAAATTGGCAACAACTGTTACAAAATTCGCATTGCCATAGCCTCAAAAGGCAAGGGAAAAAGTGGTGGGGCAAGAATAATTACTAATATTGTTGTAACTGAAAAAAATAGTTTACCTACTTTCTATTTACGATAAATCTGAAAAAGAAAACCTTACAGATAAGGAACTTGAAACTCTTTTAAAGATGATTGATAATTTGTTTGGGGCAAATATTAAAGTTAAAGCCAACTTTATAACTAATTAAATAATGAATAAAAGACTAACGATATTTTCAATTTTATTTTTAATTTCGACTATACTTTTTGGACAATTTCCCATTTATTTTGACAGTATAAGTTTTTTTAAACGCAATAAAATAAAAATTGTTTTAATAAAAGAAACTATTAATGACACAATTCATTCTAATAGTAAAATCTCAATTGATACGAAAAAATTAACGAGGACTTTCTGTATAAAATATAATAAAAAAAATTCGATAATGATGGCAATTCCGCATGGTAAATGGCAATGTGATCCATCAGAAATATTCGAAATTATTAATAAAGACACATTATTATCTGATTTTACAGCTATATCAGAATTTACTTTTGATTCTCAAAAACGAGTTAACAAAATTACCGCATTTTTAAGTCCAGGGGACAATACAGAATTGTATATTAAAAAATATTATTATGTTGATAGTTTATCAAAGAGGCTAAAATTAATAACATTAGAACATTATAACTATGTTTTTGTTGATTCAACAATAATTGAATATAAAGACAACAAAATAAATAAAGTGATACAATCAACTTATACAGACAATAAACGCATTAAAAGTGAAATTCTATACAGTTATTACAATGATGGCAAAGTAAAAAGTACAAATTCAATTTATGACAATTATACTTTTAAGACAGAATATTTATATAAAATAATCGATAAGTAAACAAGTGGCGTAAACGACAGTAATTGCATCAGTATTCAAACATTAAAGGTTTAAACACCCCCCAAAATTTTTTATTTTCTCAATAACCCCGCCCCCCCGCTCCGCAGTATTTGTAATCAAGGGTGTCCGAAAAGATTAGGTAGAG
>JAYTRS010000208.1:0-1705 GCA_043746065.1 Bacteroidota bacterium
TTCGTTTGCTTGCCATAGTTACAAAACAAATGTAGGGCAATAGTTAGTGTATTTATAAGCTGTATTTTATAATTTTTAACAAAACTATTGTTTATAGTAGTGAACAATTGATGTTTAATAAAAAAGGGCTTCTAAAATTTAGAAGCCCTTTTTAAATTATTTTTGTATTGGGTTATTTGTTTAAAATAACACGTTTTACAATTTTTTCTTGTCCGTTGTTGATGGTTACAAAATAAACACCATTGCTGTTGTTATTTAAGTCTAGGGTAATTACTTCGTTTGTAATACCAGCGTACTTAGATTTTGAAATTAATTGTCCCATCATATTATTAACTGATATTTCAATATTTTGAGTACTTGGTAAAGTAGCAATAATACTTACTAAGCCTTTAGAAGGGTTAGGGTATAATGAAATGCTCTTATCTAGGATAGAGTTTTCAATAGTACCTACAGATATACATTGTATTTTAGGCAAAATTGCTAAGGATGCATTTATAGCCCAAGATGCGCCTCCAGATCCCAATCCATCGTTAAAAGGAACCCACGTACTAGGAGTTTGTAATTCCCAAGCGGTTGATGCAGTTCTTCCATTTACTGAACTCATAAATATTACAGCAGTATCGCCAGTAGCGGTAGGTAATTGTACCGACATTATAAAGTCACCTGTAATATTTGTAGCCACTGGAAAATTAAAGCTATACGGCTTAATAATGCTATTATAAACCAAAGAAGGGTTACCACAATTTGCAATATTAGTTTGTGTTTGAGATGGCGTAGCTAAAATTGAAGTTAATGACGCTGTAAAGGTATTAATTGCAGCACCACTAGGGCCAGCTGTGTTATTACCGTTATATAACTTAAATACTACATTACCAGTACCTTTGGTACCAATATTTGCAGTTTGATGACGATAAAATAATACGATACCACCTACTACTTTAGAGGTACCAACTAAACCAGTTGAAGAATAATACTCACCTTTTTCTAAATCTCCGTAACCATTATTACCTCCTACATAACCAGGATTAGCTGTGCCAGATCTAACAGTTAATAAAGTATCGGTATTATTAAAATTAGTTACAGTATTAGTACAAGCAACTGCTGGCGTAGTACACGTAGTAATTGTAATTACTTTAGTGTTATTACTAGTACCTACTGAGTTAGTAGCCACTACAGTAATGCTATAATTACCTGGGGTTGTAAAGTTAATACTTGGGCTTGTAGCGGTATTACTTGGATTAAAGGTTACACCGCCAGATGGGTTTGCACTCCAAACATAAGTTGGTACTGGGGTGCCATTTGTAGTATTGTTTGTAACAACTGCAGAGTTAGTACAACTAGTGCTATTCATAGTAAAGTTTGCTGTAGGTGTAGCAGCAGAAAGAGTACATAATGTACCTGCACTTGTTGTTAATAATGTTCTAAAAGTGCCATTTGCCATAGTTGTTTGCATACGTGTACGTTGGTCGGTTGTAAACATATACATACAAAGATCATCTGTATAATCCATAAAATCCATAAACATTTCGCCAGTTGTATTTCCAGAGCAAGTTCCTAATTTATAAGGATGAGTTGGGCAACCAAAATTTGATTGTTGAGCTGTAGGCGTGTCGTTACAATAATCAGTTAAACAAGTACCATCACCCCAAATATGGCGTAAACCTAACCAATGTCCAACTTCGTGAGTTGTTGTTCTTCCTTTATT
>JAYTRS010000209.1:0-1697 GCA_043746065.1 Bacteroidota bacterium
ATATTTTATTCTGGTTTGTTTTGGTTTAATACTAATTTAGTAAAAGGTAGTCCAAGTTTAAATTCATCGCCAATGGCTACACCTTATATTAATAATACACTGTACCCAACAACAGGTATTAAAGCACCATTTGCAGGTCTGTATCCTGCAATGGGTATGAGCCTTACTAATGTAGGTGTAATTACAACAAGTACCAGTATTTTTAGAGGAATGGCTATTGGTTCGCCAACTAACAACTTTAATTGTTTTGATAATTTAAGAATAGATATAAATGCTAAAAACACAAACTTTACAGTTGTAAATACTATTTTTCAAAACGGACAACGATATGGTGGGCGTGGAGGATTAGCAAATGGTGGACAAGCTATTATAGCGATTAGTACAAGCCTACCTGATATGGTAAGTAATAACCAAGTAAACATAGTAAGTGGTTTATCAAATGGTACATTTAATAATAAATTTTACGAAAAAACAAGTTGTGCCGATATTACAGGCTACATAAGTACCAACATAAAATATAACGAGGCATACAGTATAGCAAACACCTACACAGCTTTTGCGAGTACAAATACTTATGGTAATAGGGGTTTTAACGTTAAAACTAATCGATACTTTAATATTAATGTTGAAAATAATAGTATTTACAACATTAAAAACTCAGTATTAATAGCATTAGATAATGGCTTTTACGACCTTAATAACCAAGCAGGTGCAGGGCGATTGGTGGGTTATATTGAAGCAAAAAACAACTTAATTAACCGCTATATTGGCATACCTACAAGTGGCGAATATGTAAATATTGGTATTAGTATTGCTGACCCTTTTGCAAGTGCGCCTACTAATTTTATACCTGGTAACTCTGTTTATGTAAATGCAAGTAACAATACAATTAATAACGTACACAATGGTATTGATGTTAAAAATATTAGTTTTTGCCCAGTTAGTATGGTAACTAACAGTATTACTATGGTAAACGAACCTAATATCATTGTAAGCAACCCAACGCAAGTAGGTATTAATGCAGTACAGTTACAAAAATTAGCCAACATTCTTCAAAATAATATAAGTGGTGCAACAAGCTACTCAGCAGGGGTAAAAGCAATAAGTACCAGTTTAAATACGTTGTTAAGTGTACGTTGTAACACAACAGCACAAACCAATAGAGGCTTAGAATTTAATAACGGGCAAACGGTTGATTTTATAGAAGATAACCTAATGCAGAACCAAAAATACGGCTTTGTGTTAGATAATAACGCTGTACTTACCAATGCAACAAGTAGCTTAAATGTAATAGGTACATCAATACGCCCCACAAACAATGTGTGGAATGGCGTTTGGCTTGCTCCTAATTTTAAAACGGCTACTTTAGGTAGTAGTAGTGCGCAAAATGGAAAATTGTATGTTGATATTGGCGGAGGGGGTACTCTTAATCCCAATGGTAGTGCATTTACTACTGGTGCAATTTTAGTTACTGATTATTATTTTTCGGGGACGTCAGGCACATTACTTCAATCGACTGTAAATCCTTCTCCAAGTTGCCGTATTGGTGGAGGTGGAGCGGGTGCTGGAGCAGTTGGTGCAAGAACCGTATTAGAACCTATGGTAACTAATTCTGTATCTTATATTGCAAATGTTATAGAAACCCAAGTTATTAATAAAATTATGGCTTACCGTAGTTTAAAATTAACACCTACAAT
>JAYTRS010000210.1:0-1696 GCA_043746065.1 Bacteroidota bacterium
GATAAAGCCTTTGAGTATTATGATAAATTTGTAAAATTAGATTCTAAAAGCGAAGAGGCTAAAGATGTTTTAAAATCTATTAAAACAATTTTTGAAGTCAAAGGCGATGTGGAAGGGTTAGATAATTATATGAAGTCGGTTGGCAATCCATTAACCGAAAATGAGTTAGAGAAAGCAACCTATCAAGCCGCCAACGATGCATTTTACATACAAAAAAATTGCGATCTTGCTCTGCCTAAATGGGAAGCGTATATTTCTAAATTTCCAAACGGTAAGTATATAAACGAAGCGCAATTTAATTTAGCAGAGTGTGCATACAATAAAAGTTTATTCGAAAAAGCGGTAGTGGCTTATCAATACATTATTGCAAAAGCTCGTAGCATTTATACCGAAGTATCATTAGCAAAAACATCGTACTTACTTTATAAAGATAAAAAGTATAAAGAAGCCCTACCTTTATTTATACAACTACAAGATATTGCTGAAACGCCTGCTAATAAAAGTGCAGGGAGATTTGGTGCCATGCGTAGTGCTTTTTATACCAATCAATTTGAAATTGCTTTAACGGAATGTACAAAAGTATTAAATACCGAAAAATTATCGCCGCAGCAAACCGCCGAAGCCAAATACATTAAAGCAAAATCGCTATACGAAACCAATCGTTTAGATGATGCCATGTTAGAGTTTAAAGCCATTACAAAATCTGCAAAAAACAATACAGGTGCCGAAGCGTATTATCACATCGCGAAAATTCAATACACAAAACAAGAATATAAAGAGGTTGAAAAAACAATTAATAAATTAATTAGTTACGAATACAGTAACGATGATTGGAATAATAAAGGCATGTTATTATTGGCCGACTCTTACATTGCGAAGGGAGATGAGGCAGATGCTAAAATTATTTTACAATCTATAATTGATGGTAAACCCAAACAAGAATTTATTGACGAAGCTCAAAAACGATTAAACGATTTAAAAACTAAACAAGAGGCAAGAGTGATTGCAAATCCCGATCCGCAAAATAAAGATATGAAAGTTGAGTTTAATCAAACAAAAAAAGATGGCGATTTATTTGATAAATTACTAGAAGAATCGCAAAAGCAAAACGCTACAACACCTACAAATACTATAACGCCACTACAACCAAACTAATTTTTTAAATGAGTTTAACAAACATAGTTCAATCACAAAAAACAGAAATGGATAACTCTCTTTCTAAAAAACAAAAACACCAAATACAATGGTTGTTAATTTTGTTTTTAGCATTTGGTTTTACGCTTGTTTCGTTTGCCCAATCATCAGGTACCGATATAAGCTATGTTGCCGAAAGTAGCTTCGTTCCCACTACTAAAGATGCTGTTAAATACAGCGACTTGCCCGAAATTAAAGATAGCGTTAAGCGCATTGATAATATAAAATACGGTATTGCAAGCAGGCCCTTGTTTCCAAAATACGCTGTAATACCCATAGAATCTGCTAAATTAAGTAACGAGCCATTGCCCAAATTATACCATTCGCTTTTAAAAGTAGGTTATGGCCCAATTTATAATATGCCCTATGGCGAATTTTGGATTGGCAATACCCGCTCACGCGAAAATAATTATGGCGCGCATTTAAAACATTTCTCGGGCACACCACATTTAAAAGGTGTGGGTTATGGTGGCTTTAGCGATAATGAAGTAAATGTGTTTGC
>JAYTRS010000211.1:0-1694 GCA_043746065.1 Bacteroidota bacterium
CTTTTTCCAATAGCCTTGTTTTTTGCCACTGGCATCGGTAGTTTGTGCAAAACTTATAAGGTAGGTTACACTAAAAATTAACACAAATAAATACTTCATATAATACTATAATTAAGGTATAAAGATAGTAAATTTGTACTTTAATTTTTTGTTTATGCAAATTTCTAATTTACAATCGTGGCTTCCAGCACAATGCCAGCCTTTAATTATTGCAGGGCCCTGTGGCGCCGAGAGTTATGAGCAAGTAATAGAAACTGCAAAACAACTACACGCTTTAAATAAAATAAGTTTGTTTAGGGCTGGTGTTTGGAAACCCCGTACACGCCCCAATGCCTTTGAGGGTAGGGGCGAAGAAGCTTTAACATGGCTACAAGAAGTGCAAAAGCAATTTAATTTTAAAACCACTGTTGAGGTAGCTAATGCCCAACATGTAGAGCTAGCTTTAAAATATAAGGTGGATGTATTGTGGATTGGTGCCCGAACAACGGTAAATCCCTTTAGTGTACAAGAAATTGCCGATGTTTTAAAAGGCGTTAACATTCCGGTAATGATAAAAAACCCTGTAAATGCCGACGTGCAACTTTGGTTGGGTGCTATTGAGCGAATTAATAATGCAGGGATAACCAATATTGCAGCCATTCACAGGGGTTTTCATTTTTATGGTAAAAATAAATATCGTAACATGCCCTTGTGGCAATTGCCTATTGAATTAAAAACTATTTTACCTCATTTACCCATCATTTGCGACCCCAGCCATATTAGCGGTAATACCGAGTTAATACCCCACGTGGCACAAAAAGCCTTAGATTTGGGTATGGATGGTTTAATGATTGAAAGCCATAATAATCCCAAAGTAGCATTAAGCGATGCCCAGCAGCAATTAACGCCTAGCGAACTAAATAATTTAATTGATAAATTAATTATTAGAAATCAAGCAACAAAAAATGCTGAGGCTATAAATGATTTAGAACTTTTACGCAATTTAATTGATGAAATTGATGACGAACTACTTAGCATTTTAAAAAAACGCAACCAAGTGGTAGAGCAAATTGGTGGCTATAAAAAACAACATCACATTACCATTTTTCAATTACAACGTTGGCAACACATTTTAAAAACGCGTGCCCAACTGGCCGAAAAAATAGGCTTAAACCGCAGTTATATCGAAAAACTATGCCAACTTTTGCACGATGAAAGTATTAAAGTACAAAACGAGGTAATGAATAAGTAGATTTTGTAAAACCCTTTTTTAAATTAACTTTGTAATATTAAATTAATTATTAAACACTAATTATGGGACGTATATTTCAAACCCGAAAAGCCACCATGTTTAAACGTTATGCTAAAATGGCAAAACAGTTTACTAAAATTGGGCGCGAAATTGTAATGGCAGTTAAAACGGGTGGCCCCAACCCCGATGGCAACCCTCGTTTACGTATGATTATGCAAAATGCAAAGGCCGTTAATATGCCTAAAGTAAATGTAGAAGCAGCTATTAAACGTGCCAGCGATAAAGATACCAGTAATTACGAAGAAGTTATTTACGAAGGCTATGCACCACATGGTGTACCTGTTTTAGTAGAGTGTACTACCAATAACCCCACCCGAACGGTGGCAAGTGTTCGCTTATATTTTAATCGTGCCAATGGTGCTTTAGGTACTAACGGTTCTGTAAGTTTTATGTTTGAACATAA
>JAYTRS010000212.1:0-5536 GCA_043746065.1 Bacteroidota bacterium
CGATATTAAAACAAAAAGTTCTTCTAATACAACAAAAAAAATATCAGATACTTTAACGTATCTTAATCATTCCGATTCTGCTAAATATGTAGGGATGAATACCTGTAAACTTTGCCACCAAAGCATTTATACAACTTTTATTAAAACGGGTATGGGCAAATCGTTAGATATTGCTACGCATCAAAAATCAAGTGCCGATTTTAAAAACGCAACTATTTACGATAAATTTTCTGATTTTAATTATCATGCTTTTTGGCAAAAAGATAGTTTGTTTTTTAACGAATTTAGATTAGAAAAAAAAGATACTACCCATTCTCGAACCGAGCAAGTAAATTATATAATAGGCTCCGGACAGCATACTAACTCTCACTTACAAAGTATAAATGGTTATATTAATCAAATACCAATGACATATTATACCCAAAAAAAACATTGGGATTTACCACCCGGTTTTGAAGGAGGTTTTAACACACGTTTTTCTCGAAAAATTGGTTTAGAGTGTATGAGTTGCCACAACGGTTATCCAAATTTTGTGTTGGGTTCAGAAAATAAATACACAAGTATTCCTACAGGTATTGATTGTGAGCGTTGCCACGGGCCTGGCAGTATTCATGTGGCTCAGCGCCAAGATGGAAGTAAAGTAGATACTAGTAAATACATAGATTTTTCTATTGTTAACCCCGCAAAATTAAGTATTGATTTACAATTTGATTTGTGCCAACGTTGTCACTTGCAAGGCAATGCCGTGCTTAAAGAAGGTAAATCGTTTTACGATTTTAAACCTGGTCAAAAATTAAGCGATTTTATTTCGGTGTTTTTACCAAAGTATAAAAACGCAGATGAAGAATTTATTATGGCCTCGCATGCCGATAGATTAAAGCAAAGCGCTTGTTTTATAAAATCGTATGAACAAGTAAAAAATAAAAATACCTTAAAGCCTTATAAAGAAGCGATGACGTGTATTACTTGTCATAATCCACACGTAAGCGTAAAAGAAACAAATAAAAATGTATTTAATGATGCCTGTTTAAATTGCCATAATGAAAAGACAAATGGTAACAACCAAATTACTTTACAGGCTGTTCACGGCAAATTACCAACTAAAGACTGGAGTAACTGCGTCGGCTGTCACATGCCAATGTCGGGTTCTATTGATATTCCTCATGTTTCGGTTCACGACCACTATATTCGTAAACCTATTTCACTTCTCGAAAAAAATAAAATAAAAACATTTTTAGGTTTGTTTTCAATAAACGAAAAATATCCAAATTACTTAACAAAAGCAAGGGCTTACATTAATCAGTACGAAAAATTTAATCAAGATAAAAGCTATTTAGATAGTGCTAAGTTTTATTTGATGGATAAAACAAAACAAGATGTGGATAAAAATATATATGCCTTGGTACAATTAAATTTTATTTCTCAAAACTTTAATCAAATGATTACTTACGTTAATTTTTTAGGCGAAAATTATTTATTGCAAAATAAGTTTATACATAAAACCTATGATAATATTGATGCATGGACGTGTTATAGAATTGGCGATGCTTTTTATTATACCACCAATATTAAAAAAGCCATTTTATGGCATAAACAAGCTGTAACCTTAGCTCCCTATAATTTAGAGTTTAGAAACAAATACGCATCGGCTTTAGCCTCAAATAATCAATTAAACGAGGCAGAAACTGAGTTTAAATTTGTGTTAACCGAGCATCCTAAAAATATTTCGGCATATACAAATTTAGGCTACATTCAATTAGTAAAAGGCTTTCCGGCCGAAGCAATACGCTTATATAATTTAGCTCTAAAATTAGATCCAGATTATGAACCTTTATTATTAAATTTAGCGGGTTATTTTGCATATGTAAAAAATAATAAACAAGCTATTTACTACTTACAAAAAATACTTAAAAAAAATCCTACAAACGTAAAAGCTAAACAAGCTTTGCAACAACTAAATGTACTATAATGACTAAGAAAAAAAACAATAAATGGCTTGTCACACTTTTATTTATTGGCTTATTGAGTGGCGCAGGTTATTTTATGTATACAAAATATTTTGCAGGAGCCATCCATTTAAAAAATAAAAATTACACTTATATTTTTATTGAAAGCAACGATACATTTGAAGATGTAATAAATGATATTAATGCCGAAAATATTATTGACGATGTAAAAGCATTTGAATGGTTAGCTAAGAAAATGGATTTGGATAAAAATATGAACGCAGGTAAATACCGTGTTACAAACGGGATGACCATGCGCCAAATAATTAACTTAATTAAATACAATAAGCAAGAAAAAATAAAACTCACTTATAATTCACAAATACATAATTTAGATGAATTTGTAAGCTATACAACGGATAAGTTAGAATTGAATGAAAACGAATTAGAAGAGTTTTTAAGCGACGATAAATTATTACAAAATACGTTTAACTTAAACCCTGATAATTGTTTTGCTATGATTACGCCTACAACTTATGAGGTAAGTTGGGCCATTAAATTAAGCGATTTAATCAATCAATTAAAAATAAATTATAATTTAATATGGAATTCATATAGAGTTAATCAATCAAAAAAAATAGGCTATAGTATTGCAGAGGTAATTACTTTGGCATCAATAGTACAAAGTGAAAGTGGTATTAGTAGTGAGCAACAAAAAATTGCAGGCGTATATATTAATCGGCTAAACAAAAACATGTTGTTACAAGCCGATCCAACATTAAAATTTGCAAACAAAAACTTTGATGCAAAACGTGTGTTAGATGAAGATAAAGAAACTAATTCGCCTTACAACACCTATAAATATAAGGGCTTGCCTCCCGGACCTATTTGTTTAGTTTACCCTCAAGCCATTGATGCTGTTTTAAATTATACCAAGCATAAATACATTTTCTTTTGTGCAAAGCCTAGTTTAAATGGTTATTCTGATTTTTCGGAAACCTATGAACAGCATGCAAACTTTGCTAAAGCTTACCAAAAAGAAATGAATAAACGAGGCATTAACAGATAAAACAATTTGCTACTTTTGCTATATGATTTTTGATTTATTTATTGTTTGGAACCCTAGCCCCGAAATTTTTACTATACCGGGCATTGATTGGCCAGTTCGCTGGTATGGTTTAACCTGGGCCATGGCATTTATTGCTAGCCATTTTATACTAAATAAAGTTTTTAAAGCCGAAGGTAGAACAAATCAAGCATTAGATACTTTAACGTTATATATCATTTTAGGTACAGTGATTGGTGCACGTTTAGGCCATTGTTTATTTTATGGTCCATTGTTTGATACGTTTGATGCTCAGGGCGAACTAATTAGCCAAGGTTATTTATCACATCCACTTAATATATTAAAAGTTTACGAAGGTGGCTTAGCAAGCCATGGCGGTGCTTTTGGTATTATTACTGCCATGATTTTATATTGCCGTAAAACAAAAGAAAATTGGTTATGGTTATTTGATAAATTAGTAATAGTGGTGCCGTTGGCATCAATGTTTATTAGAATTGGTAATTTAATAAATGGCGAAATTGTTGGCAATAAAACAAACTTACCTTGGGGTTTTATTTTTAAAAATAACGATGAAGATAAGTACAACCTACAAAATTTCGGCATTCAAATTCCAGCTCGCCACCCAGCGCAATTATACGAAGCCATATTTTATTTTCTATTATTTGGAATCATGTATTGGCTTTGGAAAAATAAGCGAAATAATTTAGGAGCAGGTTTTATGTTTGGCTTAATGTGTGTAGTTTTATTTTTACAACGTTTTTTAGTAGAGTTTATTAAAGAAAATCAAGAAGCTTTTGAAAATAATTTACCCATAAATATGGGGCAAATATTAAGCATACCGTTTATATTAATAGGTGTATTTTTTATTTGGCGCTCCTACAAATTAGCAGCTAAAAAAATAAACCAACATCAGTAAAATTATATATTTACGTTTATGGCACAAAAACTATTACTTAAAAATATAAAACAACTTATTGGTGTTTACCAAACCGCTCCACAAAAATTAGAAGGGGCTGAAATGAAACGATTACCCTGCCTTGATAATGCCTGGTTAGCTGCCCAAGACGATGTAATTATTGACTATGGAACCATGGAAACTTTTCCAGGGATTACAGATTGGAAAGATTTAGAAATAATAGATTGCGAAGGGAAAATAGTTATGCCTTGCTTTGCCGATAGCCACACCCACATTGTATATGCTGGTAATCGCGAACAAGAATTTGTAGATAGGATAAATGGCTTAACTTATGAAGAAATAGCCAGTAGGGGGGGAGGGATTTTAAATTCGGCAAACAAATTACGAGAAACCAGCGAAGACGATTTATTTGAACAAAGCAAACTGCGATTACACGAAATTATTTTACAAGGTACTGGTTCGGTAGAAATTAAAAGTGGCTATGGTTTAAGTTTAGAAAGTGAATTAAAAATGCTACGCGTTATTAAGCGTCTAAAAAACTTAAATTGGATACCTATAAAAGCCACATTTTTAGGGGCTCATGCTGTACCTTTAGAGTTTAAAGATAATAAAACAGGCTATATTGATGTAATTATTAATCAAATGTTGCCAGCCATAGCAAACGAAAATTTAGCCAACTTTATTGATGTTTTTTGCGAGAATAACTACTTTACCGCTCAAGAAACAAAACAAATTTTAGAGGCAGGAAAAAAATACGGTCTTATAGGTAAAGTTCATGCCGAACAATTAAGTCATAGCAATGGTATTAAAACGGCGGTAGAATGTGATGCTATCAGTGTAGATCATTTAGAGTTTTGTAATCAAGATGATATTTTAATTTTAAAAAATAGTAACACAATGCCAACTATTTTACCTGGTGCTGCCTTTTTTTTAAATCTACCTTTACCCCCCGCACGCAAAATGATTGACGCTGGCTTGGCAGTAGCTTTTGCCAGTGATTATAACCCTGGTAGTTGCCCTAGTGGTAATATTAAGTTAATGATGAGTATGGCTTGTATTCAATACAAACTTACACCCGAAGAAGCCATAAATGCAACAACCATAAATAGTGCTTACGCTATGGGTTTACAAAATAGTGTAGGTTCAATTACTACGGGTAAATTAGCCAATTTAATTATTACAAAATCTATTAATAGTTATGGCTTTTTACCCTATGCTTTTGGTAGCAACTTAATTGATACTATTATACTAAACGGAAAAGTTTTTAAATAATTTTTCCCTCTCCATTAAACCTTTTAACCTTTTCAACATCTATATGGGGTATAGACATGATACCTCGTATTTTATTTTTAGCAGATATTAATTCGCCACACACTCAAAAGTGGGCAAATAGCCTTAGTGATGATGGTTTTAAGATTGGTATTTTTTCATTTAATACATCTCAAACAAACTGGTTTGCCAATAATAAAAATATAAGTTGTCTGCATCAAGCCTCAAAAAAAAATATTGGTGGCCTATTTTCAAAACTAAAGTATTTATTATTGTTTCCAAAATTACAGTATTTTGTTTTTAAGTTTAAGCCTAATGTTATTCATTCGCATTATGCCA
>JAYTRS010000213.1:0-1690 GCA_043746065.1 Bacteroidota bacterium
CATAAAAATGAAAACGCCCTTGCATGGCCATTATTTTTTTACCGCCTAATTCTCCAAAAATTAATGTGCCGCTATGCCCCTCAACAGTACTAACCGGAAAGTTGGGTATTTGCGAATAGGGGATACTAAATTCTGCTTTAATTTCGTTTACTAAACCACCTAAACCAGTACCTAATATAATGCCAAATTGGGGCTTAAAATTGTTTGTTTTACTAAGAATACTTTGCGTGGTAAATTTTATTTGCTCTAACATATTTTAAAATTAAACTATTAAACTCTTCTTCCTTCTCTTTAAATGTAACTTCAACTGGGAGTACAAAAATATTCATTCGTTTGGCAATATCCCAAATAATTGGGTTTTTTAATCGCATCATATCTTTTTCGGTAGTCACTAATATTTTGTTTCCACCCTCAAGACTGTGGTAATAGCGCTCAATGTCTTCTAAATCTTTTAAAACATAATCGTGATGGTCAGAAAAAGGTAAATGCCTTACTTCGGCACTATATTCTTTTAAATAGTTTACAAAAGGTGTAGCATTGGCAATACCTGCAAAAGATATTACACGAAAACGAAATAAATCGTTTAGGGTATCAATAGTTTGTTTTTGATTGGTGATAGAGTATAACTCGCCATACTTTAGGTAACTAAAAAATACATTTTGATGGGCTTTTGGGTTAATATCTTTTATAATATTACGCATCTCAACAGCCGTAGTGCGTTCGGGGGTTTTACTAATGATGATGACATCGGCTCTAATAATACCTGTTTTGTATTCGCGTAAAGTACCTGCGGGCAACATCTCGTCGTTAAAATACAAACTATTATAATCGCTTACGCAAATATTAAGTCCACATTTAATGGCACGGTGCTGAAAAACATCATCTAACAACACTATTTTTGGTGCATCATTTAATTGTAATAATTTTTTTACACCATTTACTCTATTGCTATCAACGGCTACCTGTACGGGGTATTTAGTATGGTAAATAAGGGGTTCATCTCCAATATCGTAAGCCGTGCTTGTATTAGTAGCCAATAAAAAGCCGCTCGTTTTGCGTTTATAACCTCGGCTAAGGGTTGCTATTTTAGGCTCTTCCTTTAATAAAAGCGTAATTAAATACTCTACCAATGGGGTTTTGCCCGCGCCCCCAACGGCCAAATTACCAACGCCAATGGTATGTATATCAAACCAGGTGTGCTTTATAATATTTAAATCGTACAGGCGGTTGCGTATATAGGTTATAAAACCATATAGCAAGGCAAAAGGTGTTAGTGCTATTTTTAAAAGCCTGTTCAAACAGCGTTAAAAATGGCAAAAATATTTGAAACCAACAACAATATTGATAGATATAGAAATTAAGCTATTATTTTAACTGCTAAAGTTTCTTAATTATTAAAAATGTTTATAAATCATTACATCAAATTATTGTACATTTACGCCTTTAAAATTAATTTTAAGTGGATAAAAAATCATTAATAGGTTTAGGCCTAATTGCAGCAATTTTAGGAGTTTGGTTATTTGTAAGTGGCCCTAGTAAAGAGCAAATAGCTCAACGTAAACGCCAAAAAGATTCGATAGAGTTAGCACAGCAAAAAGTACAAGTGGAGGAATTAGCTAAGGTAAATGCAGCTACAAAAGTAAGTGATACCTTAAAACAAGCTACTGCAGTTGTATTAAGCGATTCGGCT
>JAYTRS010000214.1:0-16310 GCA_043746065.1 Bacteroidota bacterium
TGGTTCGGTTTTTCCAAAAAAATTGATATTTGAAAAAAACAAGTGTCGAACCGCTACAATTGAAGATGCTGTTGCCCTACTTTGCTTTAATAACAAGGGATTTAGCAATAGCACAAAAGAAAAGCACCCTATTAATAAGGTGCTTTCCCTTGAAGTACCTCGAGTCGGGCTCGAACCGACACAACCGTGAAGTTACTGGTGTTTGAGACCAGCGCGTCTACCAATTCCGCCATCAAGGCATTTAACAGTGGGCTGTAAAACTATGCTTTCTTTTACAATTCACCAAAAAAACTTGGTACAATTCAGTAAAAACCCTATATTTGCAATCCTTAAAAAAATGGAATCACAAGTTAGATTATTTTCAGGAATTGCGTCAGAAGATTTAGCAAAAAAAATTGCTGGTTCTTATGGACAAGCCTTGGGCAAAGTTGAGCATTACCGCTTTAGCGATGGCGAGTTACAAGCCTCGTACGAAGAAAGTATTAGAGGACAAAGTGTTTATATTATACAAAGCACCATGCCACCAGCCGATAATTTAATGGAAATGTTACTGTTAATTGATGCTGCTAAA
Source organism: Bacteroidota bacterium (assembly GCA_043746065.1). GTDB lineage: Bacteria > Bacteroidota > Bacteroidia > B-17B0 > Aurantibacillaceae > Aurantibacillus. The sequence continues at coordinate 572 of JAYTRS010000214.1, forward strand.
CGTGCCAGTGCCCGCCATATTGTTGCAGTATTGCCTTATTTTGGCTATGCAAGGCAAGATAGAAAAGATAAACCACGCGTAGCCATTGGCGCTAAATTAGTAGCCGACATGTTAGCCGTAGCAGGTGCCACACGTGTTATGACCATGGATTTACATGCCGACCAAATACAAGGATTTTTTAATGTGCCGGTTGATCATTTATACGCATCAACCATATTTTTACCATACATCAACTCATTAAACTTACATAACCTTACCGTTGCAGCGCCTGATATGGGCGGTAGTAAACGGGCTAATAGTTATGCCAAGCATTTAAAAGCCGAAATGGTAATTTGCTATAAGCAACGTGCCAAAGCAAATGTAATTGAGAGTATGACTGCCATTGGCGAAATTGAAGGTAGAAATATTGTGTTGGTAGATGATTTAGTAGATACTGGCGGAACACTTTGTAAAGCTGCCGAAATGATGTTAGATAGAGGCGCTTTAAGTGTTAGAGCTGTGTGTACTCATCCTGTTTTATCAGGTAAGGCTTACGACAATATTCATAACTCTAAGTTAACCGAACTAATTGTGACAGATACCATTCCTTTAAAACAAGAAAGTCAAAAAATTAAAGTACTAAGCGTGGCTGATTTGTTTGCTAAAGTAATTAATAGCGTTCAAAATTACGAATCAATTAGTAGCAATTTTATAATATAATATCCGCATAAAAAATAAATAACAAAAGTAAACCTTAGCTGAAGCGGACAATTAAGTTTTACTTTATAAATTAAAATAAAAAAATGAAAACAGTACAATTGAGCGGTTCGCCACGTGCGAACGTAGGAAAAGTAGATGCAAAAGCATTACGCACTAAAGGGCATGTGCCTTGTGTAATTTATGGTGCAGGTGAGCAAATTCACTTTAGTGCCGATGAGCGTGCATTTAAAAATATTATTTTTACTCCTGATACAAATCTAGTAGAAGTTGAGGTTGCTGGTAAAAAATACCGTACCATTTTACAAGAAGCACAATATCATAAAGTGAATGATAAATTAATTCATGCTGATTTTTTACAAGTTGCTGAAGATAAAGCGGTCTCTGTTCAAATACCAATTAAAACAATTGGCCAAGCAGAGGGTGTAAAAGCCGGTGGTAAATTAGTTATTAAATTACGTAAAGTAAAAGTGCGTGGTTTAATTGCAAAAATACCTGAAAGTATTGATTTAAATATTGAAAAGTTAGCCATTGGTAAATCCATTTCGGCTGGTGATATTAATGTAGATGGATTAACATTATTACACCCAAAAAATATTTCGGTAGTAAGTGTACAAACAACGCGTAACGTAGTTGCTGTTGAAGACCCTAAGGCTGCTGCAACACCAGCTGCCGCTGCTAAAACTGCTGCACCTGCAAAGGCTGCACCAGCTAAAAAATAATTTAATGTAATTTAAACATAAAAATCCCTTTTAGTAATTTTCTAAAAGGGATTTTTTATTAAAAATAGTTTTTAATTTTACGTATGAACTTAAAACAAATTTATTTTGTTACCGGCTACTTATCTTTGCTAATTGGCATTTGTGCCGCATTGTGTATGTTTAAAATACAACATATTTTTTTAGCCATAGGTATAGCCATTTTAGGGTTTATTGTGTCGGGCATAAATATTTTTTTAAATGCAAAATATTTTTACGATTTAGAAAAATACCCAAAAGGTTATTTAGGAATGGTATTTAGCTCCTTACCAGTATTATTTACGCTATTTGTAATTTTTAGGTTTAAACATTAACACACACTCTAAAGTGTGAAAAACAGTAATAAAATAAAGTAAATTATAGTTTGTCAGCTTCAACAGGGGCGCTGTTGTTTAACTTAATGTGCGTTAAGCCAGCTTTTTTAAATTGACTTACAAACCAAGCTTTGTTTTTTGCAGTTTTTAAGCTTAAGGTTATTGCCGAAAAATCGCCAGTAACTTTACCTGCTGTACAGCTTTCTACATTTGCATCAGCGCTTAATAATTTAATAATTTTATCTACTTCGGCAGCTCCACCAGCTTTGTAAATTTCAAAACTAACAATGGTTGCGTTAGCAAAATACTTAGTAGCGTCGGTAGCTTCTGGGTGTTTAATACATACCGTTTTTACAGGAATTTCGGTAAAGGCTAATTTAAAAGTATTAATTTTAGCATTAATTGTGTTTGAAACACTTGTTGCAACTAATAAAACTGAGATGGATAGTATTTTAAAAATTTTCATAATGTATAGTATTTATATACCAAATATACTCAAAAATTATGCCAAAATTATCTATTTTCGTTTTTTAGAAAAAAAAATATTTAATAATTGTTGGCACTCTTCTTTTAAAATACCGCCTAGTACTTCGGTTTTGGGGTGTAAAATAGTAGTTGGTAAATTACTAAATCCCTTTTTTAAATCGCTAGCGCCATAAATTATTTTACTTATTTGGCTCCAACCTAAAGCACCACCACACATTACGCAGGGTTCTAAAGTTACATAAAGTGTACAATCGATTAAATATTTACCACCTAAACTATTGGCGGCGGCAGTAATGGCTTGCATTTCGGCATGGGCGGTTACATCGTTTAAGCGTTGGGTTAAATTATGGCCTCGGGCAATTATTTTATTATTAGCTACAATTATAGCACCAACGGGTATTTCGTCGGCATCAAATGCTTTTTTGGCTTCTTTTAAAGCCTCGTTCATAAAATAAGTATCGTCAAAAAAAATCATGTTAATTTTTGTAATGCACTATTTAAGTGTATTAATTACAATTGCAGATATTGGTTGTAACAATGTTTATATCATTAATTTTTGTAATGGTATCGCAATCCAAAGCTACTAATTTAAAATTATATTGGGTTTCAAATCCTTTTTTAGGTTGAATAAAATATTCGCCACAAGGCTGTTTATGTACAGAACTTAAATCGTAATTAACTTCAAAATGGCGTAATTGTATTTTTAAAATATATTCGTTTATTTTTAAACAGGTTAATTTACATTTTGCTTTTTCACTTAATTCAAAATGCTGAAATACTAATTCTTGCATTTTATGTTCGTTGGGGCTAATACAGCTGCGTGTACCAAACATGGCGTAAATTATCATGATGCCCATTCCAAACCCAAAACCGTAAAACTTAAATCGTTTCCAAAAATTATCCATTGGCGTAAAATTACTATTTTAAACTTAAAAAATTACAACTCTGCCAACTCAATTAAAAATTTTTCAATTTTAGTTTTTGCTTCTTTGGCGCTACAATTATAGTTATTAAATAGTATTGAAAAACTTAAGTCTTTTCCTGATTTTGTTTTTACATAACCGCAATAGCCTCTCGCCCTGTTTATATAGCCTGTTTTGGCGCGCATATTGTTTTCTAAAAAAGTGCCTTTACCAATATTACTCATGCTACCGCTTTTACCCGCTACAGGTAGCGATGCGTTAAATGATTTGTAAAAACTACTATCTCTATAAATTTTACATAGCAATGCTGCTTGAAAATTTGTACTTACTGTATTTGCTCGTGATAAGCCACTGCCATCTACCATAAACAATTCGCTTACATCTAAACCCTGCTTTTGCCAATAATTTTTTACGGCATCAATACCTAAATACATGCTGCTTTTGCCAATGGCACGCAGTATAGTTTCGCAATAATGGTTATTACTTTTTAAATTGGTATAAAAAATAATTTTTTCTAATGAAGGTGAGTAATGTGAATAAAATGTAGTTTTTGTAACAGTGCTATCGGCTTTTTTATAATTACTTTGAATTAATTTTTGATTACACTTAATGCCATTTTTTGTTAAGGATAAAAATAATTTTTCGGCACAAAGTAGGGCAGGGTCGGGTAGGGCAGCTTCTACTTCAAAATTAGTTTTGTTAGGTGGTATTTTTCCGTTTACATCTTTTGTGTATGAAAATGGGTCGCCGGTAACAAAAGCGTCATCATCTGTACCTTTACAAATAACATTTGAATTTATGGTAATGGTATTACTTAAATAACTGGGGTACGTTTTTTCAACAATAGCTTTACTGTTTATTTCTTTACTAGTGTATATTATTTTAAATTTATTATCGTAAAACGATAAGGCACAAGGAGCAACGCCAAAATAATTATTAATATCAGCCCAAATCCAATTAGCGGGTATGTTTCTATCAAAATAAGTAGCATCGCCAATTATTTTGCCTTTAATTTCTTTTAAGCCTTTTTCTTTTAAAATAGTTGCCCATTTATCAGTAATTTGTGTACTATCTTTTGTAAAATTTTCTGATTGTAAAGTAGGGTCGCCATGCCCATAAATAATTAAGTCGCCGCTCAATATGCCTGTGTTTTTATCAAATATACCAGTATAGCATAAGCGTGTTTCAAAGCGGTAATTAGTACCTAGCAAACCTAAAGCTGCACCTGTGGTAATTACTTTTTGTGTACTTGCTGGTATTAAATAGTTATGCGCATTGTATTCGGCAATTACCGATGTGGTATTTACATCTACCACACAATAACCAACGGCCGCACTTTTTAAATCTTTATCCGCTTCCCAATTTTTAACGATACTGCCTAGTTGTGCTTTAAAAAAAAACGGAAGCACTAAAAATAAATAAAACAGTTTTGGCATGTATAAAATAGTAGTTTAGTAGTAATACAAAAGTCACAAATTTTACAAATTACGTAATCAATTAATTTACGAATCTGTATAATTTGTGACTAAAAGAGTATTATTTTATTGTTTAATAATTTTGGCAACGGTTATTTGTCCATTTATATTTAACTCAGCAAAATAAATGCCTGACGCTAAATCATAAACAGGTATTTCGGCTTTATATTTACCCAGTGTTTGTTTTTCATTTTCAAAAATTATTTTTAATTCTTTACCTGTAACATCTAATAATCTTAAAGTACTATTAACATTTTGTGTTAAGTTGTATATCATAAAAGCCATATTGGTAGCGGGTTGTGGATATACTTGTTCAATAAGTTGTTGTTCTCCATTTTCTTTCATACCTGTTACCGTTGGTGTAGCAAGGGCTATGTCGTCAATTATTGCCCATGTACCAGTTTGAGGTATAACTACACCTTGTGCATCAACATTAGTACCTGATAAATAAATACCAGTATAAACGGTATCAATACTCGTTACTGCAAATAAAGTATAATTAAAGTTTGCGGTAAATTGTTTGTAAACAGCTGTTGAACTGGTAGTATAAGAATAAGCCGAAGCAAAAGGACCGGCAGTAGTAGTTTGATAAACATAAGGGTTAAACACTAACGAATCGCCAGACATAATATTACACTTATACCAACCTTGCAATGCCGCTGGTGTGCCCGTAGCCGAAAAAACACCTAATACCGCCCCTTGTATAGAGTACGATTGCGAACTTAAACCTCTAATATACGCTGCGTGCGCACCAGTGTGTGCTATGTTTGTATCTCTAATTTGATATGAACTGTAGTTATACAAGGTCGTATTCCAATTATTTGGTTTGCCAGCCGTAACGCTTTCAAAACTTGGATTTAAAATTTGTGCTGTGCTATTTAAACAGCTAAAAATGGATAAGCTTAGTATAAGTTTTTTCATATAAATTGGTTTTTGTTATTGCTAAGTTACTAAAAAAAACAATTGCTTTTGTTTAAAAAATAAATTTCATAAACTGCTCAATACAACTACATTTATAAAAATTAAATTATTTATGAGCGAAGCTAAACTGTTTTTAAAAGTTGCCAATATATTAAATTTAAACACGCAAGATGTTACTGCTACCATTCGATTATTAGACGAAGGAGGAACTGTTCCATTTATTTCGCGTTACCGAAAAGAAGTTACTGGTAATTTAGACGAGGTTCAAATTATTAATATTAAAAATGAAATTGACCGCCAACGCCAATTAGAACAACGCCGCGAATCTATTTTAAAATCTATTGAAAGTCAGGGAAAATTAACCCCTGAATTAGCAAACAGTATTTATGATGCCGAAACGCTTTCTAAATTAGAAGATTTATACTTGCCATTTAAACCTCGTCGCAGAACTAAAGCCACCATTGCCCGCGAAAAAGATTTAGAGCCATTAGCACAATTTATACTACAACAAAAAAGTAATTTAGTGTTTGAAGAGGCAGAAAAATTTTTATCGGAAGAAAAAGAAGTAAAATCTGTTTTAGAAGCCTTGCAAGGTGCACGCGATATTATTGCCGAAATAATTAGCGAAGATGCCATAGTACGCGAAACAATTAGAGAACAATTTAAAAAAACGGCTATTATAAAAAGTAAATTAATAAAAGGTAAAGAAGAAGTTGGCGAAAAATTTACCGATTATTTTGAGTGGGAAGAAAAATTAGCTACTTGCCCAAGTCACCGTATGTTAGCCATGCGCCGAGGCGAAAAAGAAGATATATTAATTTTAGATATAGTAATTGATAACGACGAAGCACTTAATTTAATTGAACGAAAAATAATTACCAATCGTAATGGCCAATGTGCCACACAAATTAAAGAAGCCATTGAAGATGGTTACAAACGTTTATTACAACCCAGTATTGAAGCCGAAATGCGCTTATTTACAAAACAACTGGCCGACGAAAAGGCAATTGTTGTTTTTGCTGATAATTTTAGAGAGTTATTGTTGGCATCGCCCTTGGGGCAAAAATCTATTTTAGCATTAGACCCTGGTTTTAAAAGTGGATGTAAAGTTGTGGCTCTAAATAAAGAAGGAAAATTATTAGAAGACACCGTTATATATCCACACGAGCCGCAACGAAGATTAGTAGAGGCAGAAATGGTAGTGTTAGCTTTTTGTCAAAGACATAATTTAGAAGCAATAGCTATTGGTAATGGAACAGCAAGTAGAGAAACAGAAGCGTTTGTAAGAAACATTGATGTGTTGCCTAAATCAATTCCTGTAATTGTAGTAAGCGAAGCAGGAGCATCCGTTTATAGTGCAAGTGATGTAGCACGTGAAGAATTTCCAGATAAGGATGTAACCGTTAGAGGAGCTGTTAGCATTGGACGTAGGCTTGCCGACCCATTAGCTGAGCTAGTAAAAATAGATCCAAAATCAATTGGTGTTGGGCAATACCAACACGATGTAGATCAAACCCATTTAAAAAATAAATTAGATGAGGTAGTAAGCTTATGTGTAAATGCTGTAGGTGTAGAATTGAATACCGCTTCAAAAGAGCTATTGTCATACGTTTCGGGAATAGGGTCCACCTTAGCACAAAATATTGTGACGTTTAGAAATGAACATGGCGAATTTAAATCGCGCAAACAATTATTAGATGTGCCACGAATGGGCGAAAAAGTATTTGAGCAATGCGCTGGATTTTTACGATTATTAAATGGAAATCACCCTTTAGATAAAAGTGCGGTACACCCCGAAAGCTATTATATTGTAGAAAAAATGGCAACGGATTTAAATAGCAGTATTAACGATTTAATGGAACAAAAAGAAGTACGCAAAAAAATTAATTTACAAAATTATATTACCGAAAGTATTGGTTTGCCAACTTTAAAAGATATTGTAAGCGAATTAGAAAAACCAGGGCGCGACCCTCGTAAAAGTTTTGAGGTATTTAGTTTTGATGAAAAAGTACATAAAATATCTGATTTATATGAAGGGATGCGCTTACCAGGCATCGTTACCAACGTTACTAATTTTGGGGCTTTTGTTGATGTAGGCGTTCATCAAGATGGATTAGTTCATATTTCGCAACTAAGCGATACGTTTATCGACGACCCAAATAAAATTGTAAAAGTGGGGCAGCATGTTTGGGTAAATGTAACCGAAGTGGATGCTAAACGTAAACGCATTGCTTTGAGCATGAAAGGCGAAACAGAAGGTAATAAACAATTAGCAACAAAAAGTGCAAAACCACAAACCGTTAGTAAGGAAGAATATAACCCTAACGATATAAATAGTGCATTAGCGGCATTAAAAAATAAATTTAAGAAATAATGGCAAAGGTTGAGCAACTACAATGCCCTTCTTGTGGCGCACACGAAGTGTCAAACATTAGTGGTGTTAATTATCAATGCGATTATTGCCACAGTACTTTTATTGTAAAAAACGATAATTTGTTTAGAGGCATAGACTTTAATCAGCCAAAGCCAATGGATATAAAACCTATTTCAATTAAACCTATAAAAATTTTTGTACTTATTGCAGTTATTGTAGCTTTAATGGGAGTAGGCATGAGTGTTTTTATAATGTCATCTGTAAAAAAATCTATTAGTAAAAATAGTGGCACTTTTGGTAATTGGCAAAATTGGAGTTTAGATAATTATAATTGTTTGGCCGGAACCAAAGGAGCTGTTGTTTGGCTGGTTTTAAGAACTCAAACAAATACCCTTGATAGTATTAAATACCAAATTCGTTTAATAAATCCACAAACAAAAAAAATAATTTCAGAACATGCTTTAGGTAGCACAAAACCATGGAAAGAATTATTTAATCAATCTAAAAATTTTGACAGTGAATTTTTTGTTGGCAACGATACCATATACAATATTAGTGATGATGGTGGCATACAAGGATTTGATTTATACTCAGGAGATAGGTTATTTGGTAATGAGTGGTTTCAAAATAAATTTCAACAGTTAAAAAATGGCATTACAAAAACGGAAAAACAATTTTATAAAAAAGCTGTAAAAATAACGTCGGCAGATGGCGATGATTTTATTTATTATCTCGATTCAAAACAACTTTTAACTGAGAAAGAAGATGAGAAAAAAGAAAGTAAAGAAAGCGATTTTACAGAAAATATTTATTTAACCCGCACTAAAAAGTCGGAATTATATTTATGTACTAAAAAAAGACGGCTTAACGAAGGTTATTATCTTGATGAAAGCTACATTGAGTCTTTTGCTTCTAATCACTCGTTTTACAGCGATGTAAAAGGAATTAAAAAAATAGGAAATGCAGTTTACGCTAAGGCAGTTCCGATTGAAAATTATAATAGTAATTTAGTGTTGTTTTACGCTTCCGATTTTTCTAAACAAGCTAATGGAATTCTTGCCCTTGTAAATAAAGAGGGACAGTTTGTTTGGAAAAATACAGATACTACTTTTAAAAAAATTATTAGCGAAAACACTAACGAAAACATTTACTTAAGATATAATTTAAAAAACAACCTTATGGTAATAAATATAAATAATGCCGGCAACCAAAGCGTTGGTATTAATTTAAAAACCGGAAAAACTCAATTTGTTTTTAGCCAATCTTATTCAATCGATTAATTATGACAAACTTTGGATTAATAGGAAAAGTGCTTTCACACTCATTTTCAAAAACATATTTCGAAAAAAAATTTAATGATTTAAATTTAGTAAATCATACCTATCAAAATTTTGAATTAAGTACAATTACCGAAATTGAAAACGTTTTAAAAATACCAAATTTAAAAGGCTTAAACGTTACTAACCCATATAAAGAAGAAATAATACCTTTTTTAGATGAATTAACGCTTGATGCCAAACAAATAGGCGCCGTAAACTGTATAAAAATTAGTAATGGAAAAACTATTGGTTACAATACCGATTTTTATGGCTTTGCGCAAAGCATAAAACCTTTTTTAGAACCACAACATAACAGAGCCCTACTATTAGGCACCGGCGGCGCCGCAAAAGCGGTGGCCTATGCTTTAAGAAATATTGGGGTAGATGTTTATTTTGTTACTTCATCCGCCACAAAAAAAAATGACGCCACTTTTTTTTATAACGAATTAAATAATCATATTTTTAATGCCTTTAAATTAATAGTAAACACAACACCTGTGGGTTTGTTTCCAAATATAATGGAGGCGCCAAAAATACCTTACAACTTAATTACAGCAAATCATTTATGTTACGATTTAATTTATAACCCAGCTCAAACGTTGTTTTTAAAACAGGCCAAGGAGCAAGGTGCTTTAATTGTAAATGGTTATAGTATGTTACAATTACAAGCCGAAAAAAGTTGGGAATTGTGGAATAGCTAAAAATATTAAATACCAAGTATTTATGTTTTCTAGTAAACTATAAAAAATTACGAACTAAAATTTATAAAAAGCCACAAAACACAAAAACTACTTTTTATTAAAAAGTAGTTTTTGTGTAACAAATCTCATTAAACATTTAGCCTATTCTGCTGGCGCAGCTTCTGCACTTAAAATTTCTTTTATTTTAAATTCAATTTCTTCGGCTAAATCAGGATTTTCTAAAAATAGAGATTTTACAGCATCACGGCCTTGTCCTAATTTAGTTTCATCGTAACTAAACCACGAACCAGCTTTTTTGATAACGCCTTTTTCAACACCAATATCAATAATTTCACCTACTTTACTAATTCCTTCTCCAAAAATAATATCAAACTCGGCTATTCTAAAAGGCGGTGCCATTTTATTTTTTACAACTTTAACTTTTGCTCTATTACCCATTACAGTATCGCCATCTTTTAATTGGCTAATTCGTCTAATATCTAAACGTACAGAGGCATAAAATTTTAAAGCATTACCACCAGTAGTAGTTTCGGGGTTACCAAACATAATACCAATTTTTTCACGTAATTGATTAATAAAAATACAGCAACAGCCAGTTTTATTAATTGTACCAGTTAATTTACGCAATGCTTGGCTCATTAAACGGGCCTGTAAACCCATGCGGCTGTCTCCCATTTCACCTTCAATTTCGGCTTTTGGGGTTAAGGCAGCTACTGAGTCAATTACCACTAAATCAACAGCACCACTTCGTATTAAATTATCAGCAATTTCTAAAGCTTGTTCCCCATTATCGGGCTGCGATATTAATAAGTTTTTTATATCAACACCTAATTTTGATGCGTAGGTGCTATCAAAAGCATGTTCTGCATCAATAAATGCAGCAATACCACCCGTTTTTTGCACACTGGCTATGGCGTGTATTGCTAAAGTTGTTTTACCCGAACTTTCAGGCCCATAAATTTCAACCACACGTCCTTTTGGTAAACCGCCTATACCTAGGGCAATATCTAAACCTAATGAACCTGTACTAATTACTTCAATGGCTTCAATTTTACTATCGCCTAATTTCATTACAGTACCTTTGCCATAGGTTTTTTCTAACTTATCTAAAGTTAATTGTAAGGCTTTTAATTTTTCTGAATTGACTGTTTTTTTTGAGGCTGAGCCTGTAGATGTTTCTAACTCTATTACATCTTCTGCATTTTTTTTTGCCATTTTATATATTGTTTATATGATTACGTTTTTATAAAAGTTAATTATTTAACTAACTCACTCTACAAAGGTAAAGCAATAAAATAGCAAAGTATTGCTACATATTGTAGCATTTTTAAAAATAATTTTAAAATCCTTAATTAGCAAAGGTTTTAGAGTGGTTTTTTTTAGTTTAAAAAACAATATCATTTTTAAATAACTAGTTATTTTTTTGCTTTTATAATAAATTTTAGTAACTTTAATATTTAGGTGGTTTAAAAAAGTATCGTTTCAAAAATTAAATATTTATTTTTTTTAGTAGTTACATCTTGCTTTGTAAGTGCCCAAGATATTCATTTCTCTCAGTTTGATGGCAGTTTATTAAATATTTCTCCTGCATTTACTGGCTTTTTTAATGGCGATTTTAGAGCAGGTGCTATTTACCGTAGCCAGTGGCAAAGCGTACCCGTGCCTTATTCTACCTATAGCATGGCGGGCGAAGCACGCTTAAAACCAAAAAGTTTTGTAAAAGATATGTTGGGCGTAGGTTTAACATTTAATAGTGATAGGGCTGGCGATTTGCGTTATGGCACTACACAATTATACGCAAGTGGTAATTATATTTTTTTAGGCAAAGCCGATAGCTCTTTATTAATAAGTGCTGGAATGAATATTGGCTGGTGCCAAGTTGGATTTGATTATAATAGAGCAACGTTTGATAATCAATTTGATGGCTTACAATACAATAAAAGTACTTCGCCAAACGAACGATTTGATTACACAAAATACAATTATGCCGATTTAAATTTTGGTACATCTATACAATATATTTTAAATCAAAAACATAAATTTACTTATGGCCTGGGTTTACACCATATTAACAGCCCCGTTATTAGTTATCAAAGTAATAATTTAAGTAGGTTAGATTTTAAATTAGCAAATTATTTAAGCTACACAACGCCCATAAACATTAATATGGATATTGTTGCCGAAGCACAAATTAACAAGCAAGGCAAGTATTATGAGTTTATACCACATGCATCACTAAAGTATTATTTAAATAAAGATGTAAACCAAGCCATTTTAGGCGGCCTGTGTTGGCGCACCCGCGATGCTGTAATTTTTAGAATGGGTTACCATTACAAAACCATGCAAACAGGCATTGCTTATGATATAAATACCAGTAAATTTATTGCAGCAACCAATCATCGCGGTGCTTTTGAAATTTTTATAAACTATATTTTTAAAAAGAAACCAGGCTTTATTTCTAAAAAAAGAATTTGCCCAGTTTTTATGTAACCCAAATTAAAAAGTATAAATGTTTAATTATAAATTCTCAATAAATAAATGGTGTGTAAACTTATCTAAATCATTATTTATTTTCCTTATTTTTTTGTGTTCATTTCAAACAAAGGCTCAGTCTGATAGGAAACTATTAACTGATGCACAAGCAAGTATGATAAATAAAGATTGGGTAAATGCAGCTTCGTACTTTAATCGTTTGTATTTTAGAGATAGCAGCAGCGTTGATTTACAATACAATTATGCCGAGGCTAGCCGCTTAAATTTTGATTTAGATATTGCCTTTCGGTTATATAACAAAGTTATTGCCACAGATAACGGTAAAAACTATCCCTTGTGTTTTTATTGGGTTGGACAATTATTAAAAAACAAAGGGCAATATAAAGAAGCTAAAAAATGGTTTACAAAATTTAGTAAAACAAAAAAAGGAAAAGTAAAATTTAATTACGATTATTATTTAGCAAAATCAAAAGTAGAAATAGATGCTTGCGATTTGGCGCAACTGCTCATTAAAAAACCAATACTACCAAAGGTTGAACATTTAGATACCAATATTAATAGCAAAGTAAGTGAGTATGCTGCTTTTGAAATGGATAGCAGTTTATATTTCTCGTCTTTAAAAAACCCATCAAAAAAAGATGCTAACGATGTAAGCTTTAATAAAATTTACAAGTCAGATATGAAAAATTTAAAATGGCAAAAAGTAAAAGCATTAGATACAAACATTAACGCTACCTATTTACATAATGCCAATACTTGCTTTAGTGCCAATTACAAACAAATGATTGTATCGCGCTGTAAAACAAAAAATGCGAGTGAATATACCTGCGAATTATTTGTAAGCAATTACGTTAATAACAAGTGGCAACCCTTAGAACGTATGCCCGAACCAATAAATGTAAAGGGATTTAATACCACACAACCAAGTTTTGGTGAATTAAATAAAAAGCCAGTATTATTTTTTTCTAGTAATAGAAGCGGTGGCGAGGGCAATTTAGATATTTGGTACTGCACAAAAAATGCCGATGGTACATTTGAAAAGCCTGTTAATTGTGGTAAAAAAGTAAATACACCCGATGATGAAATTACACCTTGGTTTGTAAATGAAAGAAACACTTTATATTTTAGTAGTACTTACCATAAAGGTTTAGGCGGCTTTGATATTTTTAGTAGTCAGTTTAACGATACAGCTTTTGCCGAACCACAAAACGCTGGCTACCCTATTAACAGTAGCTTTAATGATATTTATTATTCGGTAAATAAGACACGCGATAGAGCTTACCTGAGCAGTAATCGTATTGGATCTTATTTTGAAAATAAATTAAATTGCTGTAACGATATTTACCGTTTTAGTATTGAGCCCTTAAATATTCCGCCAAAACCAATTGATACGCTGGATTTAATGCGTGGACAAATGAAATTATTATGCCCGTTAACGTTATACTTTCATAACGATGAACCCGATGCGAAAACAACAAAAACGCTTACAACAAAAAATTACGAAACAACTTACGACGATTATAAAAAATTAGTACCGCAGTATGTATATGAGTATCCAAAAGGCTTAGAGGGCGAACAAAAAGAAACTGCCTTAAACCGCGTAGATAATTTTTTTGCAGATAGTGTAGATGCTGGAATGGAAGATTTAAAACGCTTTGCCGATTTATTAGAAAAAGTTTTATTAAAAGGCGAAGTTGTAAAAATTACTATGAAAGGCTATTGCAGCCCCTTAGCAAGTACCGATTACAATGTAAATTTAGCAAAACGACGCATAAGCAGTTTGCGAAATTATTTTACCGAAAGCAAAAACGGGTGGTTTAAAAAATACATTAATAACGAAACCCCTGGCGAAGGAAAAATTATTTTTGAAGATGTGGACATTGGCGAATTAATTGCCAGTAAAGTAAGCGACGATTTAAAAGATAAACGTAACTCGGTGTATAGCCCCTTTGCTGCACAAGAGCGCAAAATTCAAATTATTGCGGTAAGTTTTGGCAATTAAATTTTTTATAAATCAATTTATAAAAAATAATCTAAAATCGTTTTAGCCCCTTCTATACAACACTTTCAAGCATTTTTTTTAATAAAAAGTAATGCAAAATTGTCAATATGTTATTTTAATTGCAAATCATATTACATAACTTCACAATTCTAAAATCTAAACAATGAAAAAAATAATTACGCTTATTTCTATTTTTTCTTTTTTTATTACAAATGCTAACGATTTAATTGTTGAAAATCCATTTCAGCAATCGTTTAAAAAAGCGTACAGTATTTATCCTTCCATACCCAAAGGTGTTTTAGAGGCAGTGGCATTTACTCAAACGCGTTTTCATCATTTAAATGATGATAACGAACCAAGTTGTATTGGCTATCCTCGTGCTTATTCAGTAATGGGATTAACCTTAGATGGTAAAAATTATTTCAGAAACAACTTAAACAAAGTAGCACAACTATCAGGTTTTAGTCCAGAGGCAATCATTTCAAATGCAGAAACCAGTATTTTAGCCTATGCAAAAGCGTTTAATAATTTACAAATTCAAGCACATACTTTTGGCACAGATTTAGCTAAATATCAACCTATTTTTACGGAGTTAAGCGAATTGCCACTAAATCAAAACTTGCAAGATAATTACGCTTTAAATGCACATTTATACCAATTATATTGGTTTTTATCAAATGCAGAGTTTCAAGACGCGTATAATTTCCCAGATTATCAATTAAATTTAAAAGCAATTTTTGGCTCTAATTATGAGGTATTAAGTGCTAAAAGTGTTGTTATTGATGGGCAATTTATTACAAATTCTGCTGGAGCTAATTTTAAATTTAATTCTACTGCCTCTATAATGTCTCCCGATTATCCTTCCGCTAATTGGACACCAACAAGCTGTAACTATAGTAGCCGAAGTGGTACACCCATTACAGCTATTGCTATTCACGATGTAGAAGGTAGTTATTCAGGTTGTATTTCATGGTTTCAAAATTGTTCTGCCAGCGCATCTGCTCATTATGTAATACGCAGTAGCGATGGTCAAATTACTCAAATGGTGTTAGAAGCTGACAAAGCTTGGCACATTGGTTCTGAAAACCCATATACCTTAGGTATTGAGCACGAAGGTTATAACAATAATGCCAGTTGGTATACTAATGCTATGTATGTTTCATCTGCTGCATTGGTTAGAGATATGTGTGCTGGTTATTCTATCAATCCCTTAAGAACGTATTATGGGCCAGGTTGTAGTGGTACCACTCAACAATGTGCGCAAGGCACTTGTGTAA
>JAYTRS010000215.1:0-1689 GCA_043746065.1 Bacteroidota bacterium
AAATACAAGATTTTATAAAAGATGCAAATGCCACTCAACTCTCATACATTTATGATTGTAATGGTTATTACACATTTATATATTTAAAAAATGGAAATAAGATAGATATATCTCATTAAACTAATTTTATGAAAAATACATTAACAATTAAAGAATTTAAAGCTCTTTCTAAATCTGATAGAACAGTATTAGTAGCTAAAGATGTTATTCAGCAAATTAAAGCTAAACGCTATAATGCTCGTGCAGGATCATATATTAAGAATATAGTGTTTAAAGGAAAATCTTATTATTATGATTTTGGTTTTGAAAATGATGATATTAAGAAAAACTTTGAAGAAATAGACTCATGCATAGTATGTGCAATAGGTTCTTGTATTCTTTCAACAACAAAGTTTGCAAACAAGTTGAAGTTTGGTGATGTTGGTGCAACTACTAATTCTTTTAATCCTAAAGCCATCACTTTACTAAATACCATATTCACACCTAAACAACAACTACTGATTGAGTGTTGTTTTGAAGGTTATTGTTTTTTAATATCTCCTACAGAATTTAAAAGACGAAAAGAAAAGAAAAGTTTTAGGTATGATGAATCTTCTGAAAGGTTTGCATGTATAAAATCAGATAGTGTTAAATTAACCTATAATGAAATATTAAATTGTTTAACATTTAAAGTTAAATATAAGACTGAAAAAACTTTATTAGTTGGTATTATGGAAAATATTATTAAAAACGAAGGAGTATTTATTCCATAAAATAAAAAACTATTATGAAAACAATAAGTAGAAATCCTAAAGATTTTGCATTGGATGCAATTAAACCTTATTATAAAGATAATTCCTTATGTGGAATATTCGATAATAAGTGTATGTATATCACTTTTGATAATAAAATGTGTGTTGCGGGACAATACATGTTACATCCTGAAAATTTTACAAGTAGTATTGGTACTATTCTAAAAAATAATCTTCAATCTAAAATATTTATTCCTGAAGTTGTAGATATATTATCTGTAAATGAATGGATATTGCTACAATGTATTCATGATGGTATTGCTAATGATAATAATAATAATTATTATTTAAAAGGAAGAGTGAAATCATTAGGACTTTTTACATTTGAAGAGCTTATTGCTTAAATATTAAAAACTAAATGTATTATAAATAAAATGCAAGCATTAAACATGCTAAATGATGTGGTAGAACACTTTAGTTCTAACCCTACAGAATTAAGGAGTAAGTCTTTAAAAGGTTGTTTTTATAATCCACAACCAAATAAACCAAAGTCAATTGGTTGTGCTATTAGTATGTATATATCTAGCAAAAATGCTATATATTTAGATGATCATTGTGGAAGTATAGATTCTGCTTTTGATGGTGGTTATACTGATAATTTAACTCTTCATAGTAAACTTCCAAAGTGGATACAAAAAATGGATGTAAATTTTTTAAGTGAAATTCAAAATTTACATGACGATAATGTATATTGGACGAATAAAACAATTTCTAAAGAAAGTAAACAAAAAGTAAAAAAAATTATAAAACAATTTCAGCTATGAAAAATTTATTTAAAGTAGGTGATATTGTTACATGTAATAGTTTAAATACTTTTGGAAGTTCTCCATTTAATTTAAGCAATTTTATTGTGGGTAATGAGTATAAAGTATTAGAAGTAACTGATGAACATTATAAA
>JAYTRS010000216.1:0-1688 GCA_043746065.1 Bacteroidota bacterium
ACCAGAAATGCCTTTAGCAATGGCATCTGCAATTACCGATGTGGCATGAAAACCAATCATACAATCGGTTTCGTTACTCGAAAGTTCCCACATGGGTAAACGTTTACTTTGTTGGTATTGGTTTAAAAACGTATTTATAAAATCAGTAGTTCGTTTTCGTTCTAATAAAGTAAATAAAGGGTGTAATGCGCGGTAAGTATCCCACAAACTAAATACCGAATAATTTGTAAAACCAACAGCAGTATGCGGCTGATTATCGCGCCCACGATAGGTGCTATCCACATCCATACTCAGTGATGGGTGGATAAAGCAATGGTAAAGAGCAGTATAAAATGTAGTAAGTACATTTTTATCACTGTGCTGCACTTCTATTTTTTGCAGTTGCTTGTTCCAAACACTGTCAGCTTGGTATTTATATTTCTCAAAATTCCAATGGGGTGCTTCGGTAATTAAATTTTTTAGCGCGCCATTAGTACTTACTGGCGATATAGCCACTTTTAGCATTAAAGGTTTATTATCGGTATTATCAAATTCAAAATAAGCACCTTCTGCTTTTTGTTTTAGTTTGGCATCTGGTTTTTGCGTAAATTTTTTATTTACAGCCAACTGCATTTTTTTAAATGGCTTACTAAATTTTAAAACAAAATAAATGTATTGCTCTTTAGCCCACGCTTGGCTAACCCTATATCCACTAACAGTTACGCTATCTATGATATTAAGATTACATTCTAATGTTTTATCGCGATGCAATAAATCTAAAATTACATTTGCTTTTGCTGCTTTTGGGAAGGTGTACTTATGAATACCTGTGCGTAAGGTTGTTGTTAATTGGGCATTTATATTATCATCTTGCAAAACTACTTCGTAAAAACCTGCGCTTGCTTTTTCGGTACTATGTAAAAATTTAGAGGCATATATTTTATTATCCATACTAGGCTCGCCCAGCATAGGCATTACTAAAATATCGCCCCAATCGCTAATGCCAGTACCACTAAGGTGTGTATGGCTAAAACCGTAAATACTACTATCGCTATAATGATAGCCACCACAGCCCTCCCAACTGCCATCTACTCTGGTATCTGGACTTAACTGCACCATGCCAAAAGGCAATACAGCACCTGGAAAAGTATGGCCAGCACCACCTGTACCAATAAACGGATTGACATATTGCGAAAAATTTTGCTGCGAAAAATTATTTTTTACAAGCAATAAAAACAAAAAAATTAAATATGTTTTTTTAATAACGTTCATTTTTAAAATTAAGCATTACAAAAATACAAATAATACATTTTGAGAGCTTGTTTAAAAAATTCTTTATTGCAAATTACCTGTTTAGGTGTATCTTTACATTTAAAATTAATGTATGGATGCAATGTACCGCAAAGTAGAGGAAGCCTTAGACACTATTCGCCCTTATTTAGAGGCCGATGGTGGCAATGTTGAGATAGTAGATATTTCGGACGATTTTGTACTAAAATTAGAATTAAAAGGGGCCTGTAAAACGTGTAACATGAGCCAAATGACTATGAAAGCAGGCATTGAAGAAACCATTAAACGAGCAGTACCCGAAATAAAAGAAATAATTTCGGTAAACCAACATATTACTATTTAATACAATTTTAATTAATTATGAAGCTAACGCAAAAGCTATCTCAAAGCAAAAAAACATTATTTTCGATAGAAATTTT
>JAYTRS010000217.1:0-1682 GCA_043746065.1 Bacteroidota bacterium
AAACACTAATATTTAAATATGAACATTGGAATGGTTTGTTTTCCTACCTACGGTGGTAGCGGTGTAGTAGCTACCGAATTAGGTAAAGCTCTAGCAAAAAAAGGACACAAAGTACATTTTATGAGCTACAGCCAACCCTTTAGATTAAATTTATTTGACGAAAATTTATTTTATCACGAAGTAAGCGTAAACGATTACCCTTTGTTTGATTACCCGCCTTACGAAAGCGTTTTAGCAAGTAAAATTGTAGATGTAGCCGTGTTTGAACAATTAGATGTGTTACACGTTCATTACGCCATCCCTCACGCATCGGTAGCTTATACGGCACAACAAATTTTAAAATCAAAAAAAATAAACCTACCTTATGTAACTACTTTGCATGGCACAGATATTACACTTGTAGGTCGCGATCCTTCCTTTGAACCCGTTATTCGTTTTTCGTTAAACAATAGCAATATTATTACCTCTGTTTCTGAAAGTTTAAAAAAAGACACCCTAAAAACATTTAAAATAGATAATAAAATTACCGTTATACCCAATTTTATTAATATTGATGAATATACTCAACCTTTAGAATATTGTTTAAAGAAAAAGTATGCGCCAAACGGCGAAAAAATAATAGTACACGTTAGTAATTTTAGAAAAGTAAAACGTGTAGAAGATGTATTGCATATTTTTGATAGAGTGCGCAAACAAGTTCCCTGCAAATTAATTTTAGTGGGCGATGGACCCGAACGCCCAGCTATTGATGCTTTGTGTCGGCAGTTAAATACCTGTAACGATATTATTAACCTTGGTAAAATAAACGATCCTAAAGAAATTTTAAGCATAAGCGATGTATTTATTTTACCATCCGAAACTGAAAGCTTTGGTTTAAGCGCCCTTGAAGCAATGGCCATGAAAGTACCAGTACTAAGTACCAATAGCGGTGGTTTACCCGAAGTAAATATAAATAATGTAACCGGTTTTTTAAGTAACGTAGGCGATGTGGAAGATATGGCCGCCAATACCCTTAAGCTGTTAAAAAACAACGAGTTACTTAGTAAATTTAAAGAAAACGCGTTTAAACATGCTCAAAAATTCGATATAAATTTAATATTACCACAGTATGAAAAACTATATAAGCAATTAATAAAAGCGTAAAATTTTAATAAATACTATATTTAACCCAAAAATAATATCCCTAATAGTTTATGAACTCTAAAACATCTTTATTAGACCAAAAAAAAGCCGAAGCCCTTTTAGGTGGCGGACAAAAACGTATTGACGCCCAACATAAAAAAGGCAAATTAACCGCTCGCGAACGTTTACATTTTTTATTAGATGAAGGAAGTTTTGAAGAAATAGGGATGCTTGTAACGCATCGCAGTAAAGATTTTGGTTTAGAAAAAGAACAATATTTGGGCGATGGCGTTGTAACGGGTTACGGCACTATTAATGGGCGCTTGGTATATGTTTTTTCGCAAGATTTTACAGTATTTGGAGGTTCATTATCTGAAACACATGCCGAAAAAATTTGTAAAGTAATGGATTTGGCTATGAAAAATGGCGCACCCTTTATTGGCTTAAACGATAGCGGTGGCGCTCGTATTCAAGAAGGGGTTGTATCGCTTGGTGGTTATGCCGATATTTTTTACCGTAATGTTAGGGCAAGTGGTGTTATACCACAACTATCGGGTATT
>JAYTRS010000218.1:0-5505 GCA_043746065.1 Bacteroidota bacterium
TTACCACCCGTATTATTCTCTTTAGCAATGTAGCCGTTATAGGTTAAAAGTGTTTTTTGTATATTTTGTTTAGTTGTAAATAAGCTTTTCACCCTAAAAGACACTTCGCCATTTTTTATTAATTTTTACTCTATAGGTTTGGGTAAGGGGTTGCTTGTAGTATTCGATTGTTTGTCTGCCTTGCCAGATTCTATTGCGGCTATTTCGCTTAAATCCATTGTTGCACTGGGATTAACGCCAGCGTTTTCAGATTTTTTATCGGTACTAGCACACGAAAATAATAATGTTGCTATAAATAATATTAGGTAAACGGTTTTGTGTTTCATAAAAAGTATTTATTATTTATGCCTGCTTTTAAAAATAGTAACCCTTTTTAAAACAATAAATAATGGCGGCTTACTGTAATAACAATTTTATATTCACCTACCAACACTTTAACTTTACCGACAATTAAACACTGTTAACCTACGTTTAATATATAAATGGCTGTTTTTTAACGCTGGAAACTTGTGAGCCCAAAAAAGTTTCCTTAGTTTTGTGCCCGAAATTACTTACTGTATGAAGTTAAAATTAATTCTAGTCAACATTTTATTTGCCTTATCGGTTTTTGGGCAAGATAAATTTACAATTAGTGGTTATATTAAAGATGCTAAAAATGGCGAAGCTTTAATTGGTGCTACGGTTTCTAAAAAAGGAACTGGTATTGGCGCATCGGCTAATGAATATGGTTTTTTTGCACTTACGCTTCCAAAGGGTGAGCAAACTATTTTAGTATCTATAATTGGTTACAAAACATTTGAGTTTACTGTAACCCTTGATAAAAATATAAACAAAACATTTGAACTGGGCGAAGAGGGCAAAGAGCTGGATGAGGTTGTTATTACTGGCGAAGCCGAAGATAAAAACATTAAGAGTGTAGAAATGAGCACTGTAAAATTAGATATTAAACAAATTAATAAAATACCCGCCCTTTTTGGCGAAGTAGATATTGTGCGCGCTATACAATTACTACCAGGTGTAACAACCGTGGGCGAAGGTGCTAGTGGATTTAACGTGCGTGGTGGAAACATTGACCAAAACCTAATTTTATTAGATGAGGCGCCGGTATATAATTCCTCGCATTTATTTGGTTTTTTCTCAGTATTTAACCCCGATGCCGTAAAAGATGTAAAGTTGATTAAGGGTGGTATTCCGGCACAATACGGTGGGCGCGTATCCTCTATTTTAGATGTGCGTATGAAAGAAGGAAATAATAAAAAACTAGCCGTAACGGGTGGTATTGGCACCATTTTTAGCCGTTTAAGTATTGAAGCGCCACTTATTAAAAATAAAGCAAGTTTTATTATTGCTGGGCGCCGAAGTTATATTGATGCCTTGGTAAAACCTTTTGTAAAAAGCACTAACCCTATTAAAAATGCTAGTTTTTATTTTTACGATTTAACCGCAAAATTTAATTACCACATTAACGATAAAAACACCGTGTTTGCAAGTAGTTATTTTGGTAGAGACGTTTTTGGTAGCGATATTTTTAAATTTAATTGGGGCAATACTACCGCCACTGCACGCTGGAATCATATATTTAATAGTAAACTATTTATGAACTTAACAGGTATTTATAGTAATTACGATTATTTATTAGAGTTTAAATTGCCACAATTAAAACAAAGCTTTGTATGGACAAGCAAAATTATTAACTACAGTTTTAAACCCGATTTTAGTTATTTTTTAAATAGTAAAAATACCATTCGTTTTGGTGCACAAGCTTTGTTGTACGATTTTAGACCTTACGATGCAACAGGGCAATTTGCCGCTGGGTCGAAAGTAAAATTTTTAGCTGATAAGCGTTACGGCGTTGAGTACAGCGCATACTTAAGCAACGAGCATAAAGTACTACCACGCTTAACCTTAGAGTATGGCTTACGCGTAAGCATGTACACTTTTATTGGCAATGGCAAAGCCTTTACGTTTAGAGATACAGTTGCAAACGAGCCACTACCCTTAAGCGAAACAAAAAATTACAGCAATGGGCAATTAATAAAAGCTTATGTAAACCCAGAGCCTCGCTTTGCCGCAAATTATGTTATTAATCAATTTAGTTCGATAAAGGCAAGTTATAACCGTATGGCACAGTACTTACAATTAATAAGCAACACCGCCGCCAGCACGCCTTTAGATGTATATACAATAGCCACCAATAATTTAAAACCTCTAATTGCCGACCAAGGTAGCGTCGGATATTTTAGAAACTTTAAGGATAATATGTACGAAGCATCAGTAGAGGTGTATTACAAGTATTTACAAAACCAGTTAGATTATGTTGATAATGCCGATTTGTTTATTAACCCCACCGTTGAAAGCCAATTACTACAAGGTTTGGGAAGAGCTTATGGCAGCGAGTTTTATGTTAAAAAAGCAAAAGGTAAATTACAAGGTTGGATAAGTTATACGCTTAGTAAAACAGAACGCTTAGTGCGCGGTATTAGTAACGATAATTGGTTTTATAGCCGTTACGATAGAACCCATGTTTTAAACACCAGTGTAAATTACGACATAAGTAAACGCTGGAATTTAAGCGCCAACTTTGTGTTTTTAAGTGGTACGCCGGCTACTTTTCCTAACGCTAAAATACAAGTGCAGGGTTTAAGCATACCTTACAATACAGATGGTATTCGTAATAATTACCGCATAACGCCTTACCACCGTTTAGATTTTGGAGCAACTTATGATTTTAAGAAAAACGAAACGCGCAAATACAAACAAAAAATAGTAATAAGTGTGTACAATGTTTACAATCGCCGTAACGCGTACAGTATTTATTTTAGAGCCAAAGAAGGCTCGCCAACAGCAACTGAGGCTGTAAGGTTTTCGGTAATTGGCTCGTTTGTACCGGCAATAACTTATAATTTTAATTTTTAATAATCATAAAATGAAAAAAATAATTAAACTTTCAATCATTCCCTTTTTTGTTTTGTTACTAAGTAGTTGTAACGATGTTATACAAATTAAATTAGACCAAGGCTCAAAACTATATGTAATAGATGCGTTTGTAAACGATTTACGCAGCCTTCAAACAATAAAAGTAACTACAAGCGATAATTATTTTAGTAATAAAGAAGCACCGCCAGTAACTAATGCCAACGTTGTTTTAAAAGATATAACTACAAATACGCAATACACATTTACATATACAAGCAACGGTAATTATACTTACTCATTAACAACTATTGATACGATTGCAAAACCAAATCACCAATACCAAATAAACGTAACCATTGATGGAAACACATACACATCGCTGGTAGTAACACAAAAACGTGCTGCTATTTTAGATAGTATAAGTGTTATTTATAACAATGGGCAAGGCATTAATATTGGTGGCGAAAAAGACACTTACAGTTGTTTATTATTTGCTCGCGATTTAGGCGGGCCTATACCCGATTATTATTGGGTTAGAACCTACAGAAACGATACACTTTTTAATGGGCCATCAGATATAAATACCTGTATTGATGGTACGGGCGGCGCAGTTAATAACCCCCCTAAAGACACTATATTTTTTACACCACCCACCACCTTTATGGGTGGAGAAACCTATTTATTAAACCAAACCTGTAAAGTAGAAATACATTCTGTTAGCCGCGAAACCTACTTTTTTTTAGTACAAGCCTTGGCGCAAATTAATAATGGCGGCTTATTTGCTACTACCCCCGAAAATGTAAAAACAAATATTATAACCCCAGCAGGTATAAAACCAAAAGCGGTAGGTTGGTTTAATGTAGCAAGTACAGTAACCCAAACAAAGCTTATTAAGTAGTTAGGGGCAATGGTAAGACAGACCTGTTTATTGAATCAAATGAAACTTTTGACTTGCGTTATATTCGTATTTATTTTTGGTAGTATAAATTCTCAAACTTCGTGCACTTATTACAATTTATTTGGTAAATGGTCACATTTGACTAGTATAAATACTAAGACTAATTGGACAAGGGAAAAAATTGATAATTTTATAACAGACACAACAAAATTCTATCGTTGGGCACTATCATTTGACTCCTCTTTTGTATATAACCGTAAGGGTCGACAAAAAACCGAATACATTTTAAATCAAACATCTTGTAAAATAACTTATAGTAATTGGCCAAAATCTTTAAGACTACGAACCGACGAAATAATATATTTAGACCAAAAATATCTTATTCTTAGAATTCCAAATCCACATAGCTCGACAGACCAATTATTTATTAAAAACTAGACAGAACTATAAAAACCACAGCACCTAACACGGGGTAATTGCGTCAGCAGGTTTGATGGTAGTTTTTAATGCAAATAACAATACCCAATTTTTTTTCAGCTCTATTTGTTGACGGTATTAGCCTTAAAGGACAATTATAATATCCAAATAAAATTATTATCTTTGATTATATATGCCAACAATACTTTTCATATATGGGTGGCGACTTTTCTTCTATTCAAATGAAGGATTTGAGCCCATTCATGTTCATGCTGAAAAAGGAGACATGGAATGTAAGTTTTGGCTTTTAATTGAGGAGGTTGAAATTAAGGAAGAATTTGCTTTTAACTTAACACCTGCCTCAAAAAAAGAAATAAAGAAAATTATATATCAATATTTCGACTTAATTGTAGATGCTTGGAATAATCATTTCAAAAAATAACAGTATGATCGCAACCCATAATATTAAAGAAATTACCTTCGACCAAAGTTCAATTCAATTAAGTATAGACGGTAAGGTAATTAAAATTTCGTTGGACAAAATTTCAAGCAAGTTAAAAGCGGCCAATGAGATTCAACGAAATTTTTATAAAATATCCCCTTCTGGCTATGGCATTCATTGGCCTTTAATAGACGAAGACCTTTCTGTTGATGCGTTAATTAAAATTACCGAACATTAGCCGCAAACTGGTATAATTTTTTGTATCTTTAATAAACAATGTTTAATAAACACTTATTTTTTATTACCTGTTTACTGTTTTGTTATAAAAGTTTTTATACGCAAACCAAAGATGCTGTGCCTATACTTGCTGCCGATACCTTAATGGCTTTTACAAACAAACATTTAGGCATTAAATACAAGTATGGTAGCATTAACCCTAAGGTGGGTTTTGATTGTTCGGGCTTTGTGTATTATACCTTTAAGCATTTTAATGTTACGGTTCCAAGAGCATCTATGGATTATGAAAAAACAGGTAAATTAATTAGCCCCGATTCGTGTAAAATTGGCGATATAATTGTGTTTACAGGCACTAATGCTAAAAACCGAAGGCCTGGGCATGTGGGCATTGTAATTTCGGGTATTGGAAAGGAGTTACGGTTTGTACACTCTTCATCAAACACAAAACAGGGTGGTGTAAAAATTTCCACGTTTAAAGAATCGCCTTACTACGCAAAACGTTTTATAAAAATTGTGCGGTTAAAAAATGTGGAGGTGAGGTAACTAAATTTGTTTTAAATTTCAATATCTCTAATTCGTATTTTTTGAGTTGTAA
>JAYTRS010000219.1:0-1682 GCA_043746065.1 Bacteroidota bacterium
GGGCGGTATCAGTTTTATTGAGGTTGATGAAATAGTATCGTTACAGGCTGATAGTAATTACACCATTATTCACTTATGCAATATGCAAAAGCTGGTAATAAGTAAAACCCTTAAAGATTTTGAAGAGTTACTAGACCAAACACAATTTGCTAGAATACACAAATCGTACATCATTAACATTAAGTACATAAAAGAATATAGTACTACAGATGGTGGTATTGTAAAAATGACTGATGGCAACCATTGGAGCATTAGCCGTAGGCAATTAGATAGCTTTTTAGAAAAAATGAAAACTGCCAGCCTAATGTTTGGTAAATAAGGATGTCAGTTATATCAATATCTACCAATTTAAAAACTTAATGTTTTAATATTACACATGCGTTTTATTTACCTAGCTATTGTTGTATGTCTTAGTATTAGTGCCGTTACTGCACAACAAGCAAACTATACTGCATTTACGGTAAATGATGGCCTACCTAGTAACCATGTGTATAGATGTGTAGAAGATGATAAAGGTTTTTTATGGGTGGCTACCGATGCTGGCTTGGCCCGCTTTGATGGCAAAAAATTTCAAATATTTACTAAAGCGCAAGGCCTGCCCGATAATGAAGTTTTATCGATTATAAAAGAAAAGAATGGTACCATTTGGGCTAATTGTTTAAAGCAAATACCTGTATATTTTGATGAGGTACAGAATAAATTTATCAATCCATTTACAGATGTAACTATCAAAAAAATAACTGGTAGCACCATATTTAGTTATTTTTTGTTACCCGATGACGGCATTTTACTTAGGAACGATAAAGGTACATTCGTATTGAAAAATAAAACTATTACAAATTATGATACACTAAAAAAATACGAATTTTATATTAAACAATTCATAGATAGTTCAACATTACGATGGTTTAATAACACAAAAAATAGTATTAAAAGTTCATTTTCGCACGGATTTACACATGTGGCTAACAATAGTACCGATAGTATTTTATTGGGTAATTTTAAATCGGAGATAAAATATCCAGCAGTTAATAACCATCAATTTTTCATATTTACTGGTTCTTCAAGTTATTTTCATATTTTTTCAAAATTTAATACAAAACCATTTTCTTTTAAAAAAGATAGCGTACAAACACCCTATCCGTTTTTAAGCTTTGCATTTACCCCCAATAAACTTTACCTAGTTGGCGATAATGGTAAGTTGATGATTTATGACAATACAACACATCAGTTAACTAAAATAATTTCAGGTAATTATTTGCCAAATTCATATTTTAATGATAGTAGGGGTAATGAGTGGATAGCCACCAAAGACAAAGGATTAATTGCATTAAAAAAAAATTTTTTAGAGAAGGTAAAAATACCAACTAGTTTTTTGGCTAACAATTTTGTGAGTTTAGCTTTAAGCAATAAGGGCAGGCTATATGCAGGCAATTATAATGGCCAAATAATAGAAACTGATGGTAATATGTTTAAAGCCAGAACTGTTTCTACAAAAATTAATGATAGGCAAAGAAAAATAATTATTACATCAAAACATATATTTTCTTTTTCAGATATTTCTATCACAGTTGATTTTAAAAAACGATTATTTAACCCAGCAAATAAACTTCCAGCACATGCGAAACTTGCCTTGGTTTATAATGACAGTATTATTGTATGTGGTACATCGCTTGGTTTTT
>JAYTRS010000220.1:0-5491 GCA_043746065.1 Bacteroidota bacterium
TAAAGTAAAAGGTATTTGTTTATAAATTGTGGACCATGTTTCTTTTATAGATGAGTGCCAAACAAAATATAATACGCTTTAGTATAATTTGTTAAAGCCACTTGTAAAGCCTATTTTTGCCCATTGAAAAAAAATGTTACAAACCAGTAAGTTATCATATTTTAATGCCTTAGCAAAAAAACGTAATCAACGCCGTTTTGCTAATTATTATTGGAACGAAATTACCAATTATTGCAACTACTTTTCGCATGCCGATAGTTCAATACTAGAAGTTGGTTGTGGTAATGGTAATTTGTTGGCCAATATTAATGGTAACCGAAAAGTGGGTATTGATTTTAGTGAAGAATATATTGCTTGGGCAAAAGAAAAGCATAAAGAAAGCAATAGCGAGTTTTTAGTAATGGATGCAAATACCATTACACTGAACGAAAAATTTGATTTAATTATTATTAGTAATTTAATTGGTTTTGTAGATGATATACAAAATGTGTTTGAACAGGTTAAAAAATGTTGTCACCCCAATACTAAGGTAATTGTACAATTTTATAATTCGTTTTGGGAACCTGCCATTAAGTTTGCCGAATTATTGGGTATTAAGCAAAAAACCCCCACTCAAAATTGGTTAAGTACCCGCGATATAAATAACCTATTAACCATTAGTGGCTTTGATGTTTATCGCAATAGCAAACGTTTAATTTTCCCCTTCTTCTTTCCTATTTTATCTTTTATTTTTAATAAATACTTAGCTAAGTTCCCATTCTTTCGTTTTTTTAGCTTAAACATTTATAGCTTTGCTAAGCCTTTGCCCGAAAGTAACGACCAAAATTACTTAACAAAATACTCTACCACTGTTGTAATACCTGCCCGTAACGAGAGTGGTAATATTGAAAATGCCATTACACGTTTACCCAACTTTGGCAAGCATACAGAAATTATATTTATTGAAGGAAATAGTACCGATGATACTTGGAAAAAAATACAAGAAATACAAAAAAAGTATGCGGCTACGCACGACATAAAAATTGGACAACAAAAAGGTAAAGGTAAAGGCGATGCCGTGCGCGAAGGGTATAAAATGGCTACTGGCGATATTTTAATGATTTTAGATGCTGATTTAACAGTGCCACCCGAAGATTTACCTAAATTTTACAATGCCATAGCCAGTGGTAAAGGCGATTTTATAAATGGCACCCGTTTGGTTTACCCAATGGATAAAGAAGCTATGCGTTTTTTAAATTATTTGGGTAATCATTTTTTTAGTTGGGCCTTTACTTGGTTGTTAGACCAACGCTTTAAAGATACCCTTTGTGGCACTAAAGTAATGTTTAGAAAAGATTATTTAAAACTCATTAAAAACCGAACGTATTTTGGCGAATTTGACCCCTTTGGCGATTTTGATTTACTGTTTGGAGCCCATAAATTAAATTTAAAAATTGTAGAAGTCCCTATTCGTTATAAAGAACGAACCTATGGCACTACCAATATTTCGCGCTTTAAACACGGTGTAATTTTATTACGTATGTGTGCTTTTGCTAGCCGAAAGTGTAAGTTTATTTAATCTTCAAAATAATTTTATAGTTAATGTTAAAACAAAAAAGAAACATTAATGGGCGTGTAAAGAGAAAATAAATAAACCAATTATTAAGTACAATAAACCTATTAGAGTTAGCAAATTAAAAAAGTTTAGAAATTATATTTCTGAACTTTTTTAATATCACAAAGTTATTTTTAAACGTTATAGTTTTTGTATTTTAAAAACCTGCTGTATTGTTTTTGAGCTAATGCTTAAAAAAAAAGTTCCTGCAGCAAACTCATTAATATCTAATTGCACTTCGGTAGTTTTACTATTAATTTCAACCCATTTTTCTTTTAATAATTGCCCTAATGGGTTTGTTAAAGTAATTTTAAATTTTTCATCGGCAATATCAATTCCCTTAATGGTTAATAAACCATTGGTAGGGTTAGGGTAAAGGGTAATACTTGTAGCTTTATTTATAGATGAAATACCAGTTACTACTATGGGTGTGCAAAGAGAAGTATCGGTACAGCCATTTTGCGTTACTATAACGGCATAGCTACCATTTTGTGAAGGCACAAACGATTTGTTTGTAGCGCCACTAATTACGGTTAATGTTGGGCAAGCTATCCATTGATAAGTGGCCGAATTTGCATTTGCAATTAATACCGTGCTGTTTACCGTAACCGACGTATCTACTGTATTTATTGATACTGTTGAAACGGCTTGTGTACTCCAACCGCAACCATTGCGGGCCCTAAAATAATAAGTACCCGATGCTGTTACCGTTTTGGCACTTGTTGGGGTGGTGGTGGATGTGCCGTTGTTGGTTGTGCTTTGCCAAAACATAGTGCCGCCAATACCGCCACTAGCAGTAATAGTTTTGTTGTTACAAAATGTGCCACCCGCACTAATAGTTACTGGACTTGGTGTAGCATTTATAGTTACTGTTGCAGCACCTTGTGTACCCCAACCGCAGGTATTATGAGATCTAAAATAATAAGTACCCGATGTGGCTATAGTTTTAGTTGCAATAGGTGTTGAGGTTGATGTGCCATTGCTTGTTGTGCTTTGCCAATAAATAGTACCACCACTTCCGCCATTTGCAGTAAGTGTTTCGCTGTTACATGATGTGCCAGCCCCACTAACAGTTATTGGGCTAGGTATAGCGTTTATAGTTACTGTTGCAACTCCTTGTGCGCCCCAACCGCAGGCATTATGAGCTCTAAAATAGTAAGTACCCGATGTGGTTACTGTTTTTGTAATAGATGCTGAAGTAGTTGATGTACCATTGTTTGTTGTATTTTGCCAATAAATAGTACCTCCAGTGCCGCCACTAGCTGTAAGTATTTTACTGCCACAAATCGTACCGCTACTAACAACTGTTACTGCATTAGGCGCAGTACAACTGCCTACCACACAAATTTGAAAGTTTGTACCTGTATATCCTAAGTTATTATAAACTCTAATCCAGTAGGTATAACCAATCGTTAATCCGTTTAGGGTAGCTGTTTCAAGACCTCCATTACCAGTAGTGTTTGAGCAATGTATTTGAGTATAAGATGAGCCGCACGTAACGTTTGATAATACTTCAAAAATAGCATCAAAGTTTGAACCACTTTGTACTTTTACAGTTTCGCTGGTTTGCGTCGCTACAAATTTAAACCATACATCGTTAGCCACATCTGGTAATAAAACACAGGTATTTAAGCCACTACTTGGGCTTGTAGGCATTGCACCACAAGTACTACCACTTACATAACTACACAAGGCAGTAGGATAAAGTGTAATTGCACTTCCGCAATGATCGTTTGTTGCAGCTGTACCACAAGGTCCGCCACTACACCCACCAATTACAATACTATTATTTGGGCAACGTGGCGTGTAAGATGAAAGTTGTGAGGCGGAATAGGTATGGTAGCCAACATTCCAGCCATTAGCCGATGCTTCAATAACTCTATAATTACCATTGCCATAATTTGTTTCAAGTAACCGAACATGACTGCCAGCATTATTTAAAATATCGCCAGGTTGTGTAGTCGTTAAGGGTATGCTTGAAGAAATACTTGGTAAGGAACTGGTGCTGTATTTTGAAGAAAGTGCCCATGCTCTTGAAATTAAGCCCGAACAATCGTGTCCACCTGCGCATGCAGTTGGAGCAGAGGGTAAACTGCCACATCCACCGCCCATTGCTGAACAGGTTTGTCCTGCTGATTTGCAATTAGACATGCAGGTGTTATATTGCAATTGCGTTGTCCAGCCTCCCCAACAATATGGCATTGATTTTTTTGTGCCTGAAGAGGTAACCCAAGGTGCTTTATAAATATTAGCACCGCCACAATAAGTGCCGCTCCATAGGTTGCAATTGCTCGCCGTCCATATAAATGAGGAGTAAGCATCAGCAGTATTAATCATTTGTACCCTCGAAATTTGAGCAATACTAGTATTAGAAACAGCTATTAAAAACAGGGCAAGTAGTACTATTAAGTTCTTTTTCATTGCGTTTAATTTTAAATATGGTTTATGTCTATTATTTAGTATCTACTTGAATAAGATGGTCGTTAAAATGATATTTTATATTGGTTAAATCTGATGGGTAATCGGTAATAGTATTTGTATTTAATTCTGAAAGCGAAAAAACAAACACACCTGCTGGTGCAGTAACCATATTGTAAATAGTACCAGTTGGTGCCACATAAAAATCTTTATTTGAAAGTACATAATAACAATCGGGTACTTTTGTACTGCTTACAATTTGTTGTAAGCTATTTTTAGTAGTGTTAATAGATACAATGTGTCGTTCAACCATAATAGGGTTTTCTGAAACAAATGTTTGAACATCTAATAGTAAACGATTAGATGTAGAGCCAATAACAAATACACCCGCAACTTTTTTATTAGTAGTATATGTTTGCTCGTAAGTTTGATTATTTTTGGTTGTAAGTTTTATTGAGTATGAAGTCTTTTCGTTTATTTTTGTTGATACTAAATTGCCTTGTGCTGTTATTGAGCCAATCAACTCACTCGGATAACTAGATTTACCATTGTTTTCAATTTCTAAACTATTGCCAGATGGCAGTAATAAGTAAGTGATATTATTGTAGCGTGTTAGGCGCTCAACACCAAGGTAAGAGGTTGGAAACGTAAATGTATTTACTTCTTTTCCATTTTGGTTATATACGTTTACTTTAAATTCAGTTAGTACATAAAATAAACCATTATCATACACAAAATCGCGTGGCGCAAAAGCTACATCAAATGTTTTAATGGCTTTACCACTTGCATTGTTAGTAATAATAATTTGATTTGTAGCATTACATAAAAAAGCAGTTGTTGTGTTGTCAATTATTTCGAACGAAGTTGCACCAAAGTTAGCGCCTGGTAATTGTTGGTAGGGTATGCCTGTAGTGGCATCCCATTGTACTGATGTAATTTGTAATACATTAAGTTTTAAAGTAGTTTTATTTTGGGATTGATTTTGTTGCCCAAAACCAATCATGCAAAATAAAATACAGACCGATACTAAAATGTTTGATTTCATTTTTTAAAGTTTAAGTTGTTATTTAATTTTTTTTAATGCGCAATGATAAATCGTTTGCTAAGTGTTAATGCTTTAAGGCTATTGGTTTGCTTAAGGCTAATAAAATATACACCATTTGCTAATGCTTTGGTATCAATACTTGCAATATTATTTTTAAATACAATAGCATCTTCGTTTACAATTTGGCCTAAAGCATTTATGAGTTGAATAGTGGCCGTATTTATTAAGGCACCACTTACTAATTTACACTCAATATTTAAAATATCATTAGTTGGGTTTGGAAAAATTTTAATGCTACCGTTTTCGCTAAACTCTTTTTGTATTCCCATAACTGGCGCACAAGGTCCAAAATTAACAGTACCTGTGTTAATACCTGTAGGAATACCAGCTTTAATAGCGGGGTTGTAAACTGTGGTGTGAGGAATATTAACCAT
>JAYTRS010000221.1:0-5480 GCA_043746065.1 Bacteroidota bacterium
CAAATTTAATAAATTCATCAATACCAAATACACCACTATCGCCTTTTCCATGTTCGCGAAGGGCAATTTTTTGCTCGGCTTCTTCTTTTTCGCCTACAATTAGCATAAATGGTATTTTTTTTATTTCGTTATCGCGTATTTTTTTGCCAATTTTTTCGTTTCTATCGTCTACAAAACCGCGTATATCATGCTCTGCCAACAACTCTTTTACTTTGTGAGCGTAATCGTTATATTTTTCGCTTATTGGTAAAATGGCAAACTGGTCGGGCGTTAACCATAATGGGAAATTACCAGCGCAATGCTCAATTAAAACCGCAATAAAACGCTCTAAGCTACCAAATGGTGCACGGTGTATCATTACAGGGCGGTGTTTTAAATTATCGCTACCAGTATATTCTAATTCAAAACGCTCAGGTAAATTATAATCTACTTGTATGGTGCCTAATTGCCATTTTCGGCCTAAGGCGTCTTTTACCATAAAATCTAATTTAGGTCCGTAAAAGGCGGCCTCGCCAAGTTCTGTAACTGTTTTCAAACCTTTTTCGGCAGCCGAATCAATAATAGCTTGCTCGGCTAAAGCCCAATTTTCGTCGCTACCAATGTATTTGCTTTTATTTTCAGGGTCGCGTAAACTAATTTGTGCGGTATATTCTTTAAAATCTAAAGCATTAAAAACGTGCAATACTAAATCTATTACTTTTAAAAACTCTTCTTTTACTTGGTCGGGGCGGCAAAATAAATGTGCGTCATCTTGTGTAAAGCCACGCACACGGGTTAAGCCATGTAATTCGCCAGCTTGCTCGTAACGGTAAACGGTTCCAAATTCGGCATAGCGAACAGGTAAATCTTTATACGATTTTGGTGATGCTTTGTAAATTTCGCAGTGATGCGGACAGTTCATTGGTTTTAAAAAGAACTCTTCGTTTTCGCGCGGCGTTTTTATGGGCTGAAACGAATCGGCACCATATTTTTCGTAATGACCAGAGCAAACATATAAATCTTTTAATGCAATATGAGGCGTTGCAACAGGCAAATAGCCTGCTTTTAATTGTGCCTTTTGCATAAATTGGATTAAACGTTCGCGCAAAGCTGCACCTTTTGGTAACCATAAAGGTAAACCCATGCCCACTTTTTCGCTGAAGGTAAATAATTCTAATTCCTTGCCTAATTTGCGATGGTCGCGCTTTTTAGCTTCTTCTAAAAGGGTTAAATAATCTTTTAACTCTTTATCTTTTGGAAACGTAATGCCGTAAATACGGGTTAATTGTTTGTTTTTTTCATCGCCACGCCAATAAGCACCTGCCACGCGTAATAACTTAACCGCTTTTATAAAACCAGTATTTGGAATGTGAGGTCCACGGCACAAATCAGTAAAATTACCTTGTGTGTAAAAAGTGATAGAGCCATCTTGTAAACCATCAATTAATTCTAATTTATAAGGGTCGGCTTTTTGAGTAAAATAGGTAATGGCATCTTGTTTAGAAATTTCTTTACGAATAAATTCGCTTTTTTGCGAAGCGAGTTCCATCATTTTGGTTTCTACTTTTTCAACTTCATCAATTGAAAACACTTTATCGCCAAAATCAATATCGTAATAAAAACCGTTTTCAACCGCAGGGCCAATAGCAAATTTACTGCCCGGGTAAAGGCTTTCTAGAGCCTCGGCCATTAAGTGGGCAGATGAGTGCCAAAGGGTTTGTTTGCCTTCGGTATCATTCCAGGTTAATAATTGTAGGTTGCTATCTACGTTAATTGGGCGGTTAGAATCCCAAATTTCGCCATTTACTTTTGCCGCTAAAACGTTGCGTGCTAAGCCTTCGCTAATGCTAATGGCTATTTGGTGAGAAGAGGTTCCTTTTTCGTATTCGCGAATAGAGCCATCGGGTAATGTAATTTTAATCATAATTTGTTTTGCCTACATACAACGTAGGATTTTTAATTTAAGCATTAAAGATATATAATTTTTACAGATTACTAAAATACATTATTAGGTTTTTGTAAATTATTTATTAAAAAAGTTTATATTAGTAAAACATATAAAAATCAATAAAATGAACAAACAAAAAACAAATACCCTAAATTACATTTGTATTGAGGGGAATATAGGTTCGGGAAAAAGCACCATAGCAAAAGCTATGGCAAAACAATTAAATGCCATTTATTTACCAGAAGAATTTGAGGAAAATGAGTTATTACCTTTGTTTTATAAAGATGCTAAACAATTTGGCTTTCCATTAGAATATAGTTTTTTAATTAGTCGTTTTAACCAAATTAAAAATTCTTTTAAAAAAAATAATAAACTAATAATTGCCGATTATAGTTTTTATAAATGTTTATGGTTTGCCAAAATAAATTTAAGTAAACGCGATTTTATTTTTTTTGAAAATCATTTTAACGCTATTTTAAACGAACTACCAAAACCAGATGTTATTATACATTTAACAACTGACATTAAAAATTTAAAACAAAATATTGAAAAACGCGGTAGGCCATACGAACAAACAATTACAAACGATTATCTTAAAAAAATAGAAAAACAGTATAGTAAAGGCATAAAAAAAATTAAGGTAGATAATATTTTAGAAATTAATATTAATACCTACTCTACTACTTTAGTAAAAGATACTCTAAAATTTATTGATGGTTTTTTGAAGGATTTGAATAAATAGGGCTAATACATATATGTGTAAAGGATTTACAACTAATGATTTCAAATAAATTTGTATCTTTACGGTCGTTGTAATTTTTACAAGCTATAAATAAAAAAACGAATGAAACGCATTACCGAATACCGAAAATTATTTAATATTAGTAAAGAAACTGAACTTGCTGAATTAAAACTTATATACCGAGGTTTAATGAAAGAATGGCATCCAGATAAATTTGTAGATGAAACCCTGAAAGCCGACGCCGAACTTAAAAGTAAAACGATTATTGAGGCGTATCATTTTTTAGTAAGTATCTCTCCTGAAACCCATGCCTCTACTATAGAGGAGTATAAATTAACAACTAGCACCGCTGCCATTGATGACTATTTGTATAAAGGCCAAACATTAAAAATTACTTTTACTGATGGCAGTAAATATGAGTATTTTGGTGTGAATGTAAATACTTACAACAAATTAATTAATTCGGGAAATATTGCTCGTTTTGCCCGTAGGCATATTTTTGATAGTTATGTTTATAGAAATGTATTTAAACCTAACGCTGTAGTAGTTTAATTATTTTTTAAATAGCTTTAAACGTATCGCCTACAATAACTTTTAGCGATTTTGGTTTGCAATCATATATCACTTCGGCATCTGCAATTGCAGGCTCTCCATCAAAATGAATTGTATCTTTAGTATCGCGTGTAATGGTTAGTGTATTAGCCGTATAGGTTTCTATATGCTTACTTAAATGTGCTTTGTTGCGCATTATTTTAATAAATAAGCCAAATACACTAAACGGATTAAAGGGTTTTAAAATAACAATATGAAATTTACCATCTTGCATATTAGCTTGTGGCGCAATATAAAAATCGTTACCATACTGCCCTGCATTAGCAACAGTTATTAAAAATGCTTTTCGTTTTAATTCTTCGCCATTAAATTTTAATGTGTAGTTTTTTGCTCTGTATTTAAACAATTGTGTAAATGTAATTTTTATATAACTCTGCAATCCACGTTTAGCAGAGGTAGCAAATAAATTTCCAATATGGGCATCAAAACCTATGCCACTGGTACAAAAAAACGGAATAGTATTTACCGTGCCATTATCAATAGTAACGGTTTTGCCATTATAAATTTGTTTTATTACCTCTTCTACCTTCATAGATAGGCCAAGACTACGTGCTAAGCCATTGCCCGAACCAGCGGGTACAATTCCTAAAGCAATATCTGTACCTACAATGCTTTTTGCAACTTGATTAACGGTGCCATCGCCACCTACGGCAACAACATCAGTATAGTTTTGAGAATGTAAAATATCTAATACTTCTTTAAAATGATTTTTATCTTTCCAAATTACAATTTGATAATACACATTTTGCGGGAATTGTTTTCGAATAGTATCAATTAAATGTTCGGATATTTTTTTTCCTGCATTTGGATTTACAATAAACAAAAGTTTACGAGGCATAGTTGGCGTTGTTATCATAAAGCTATATTTAGAGGTGTTAAATTAAAATAATAAATTTAAATACCGCTTTATTTATTAATATTAATCGTTAAATAAATTTAAAAGTATTACTACTACTTTTAAAAATGATACTTTGTGTTTTGTTATCATATATATTTATATGTTTATTATTTCTTTATAAATTCTATCTTTTGCATTCATTACCCAATTTTTAAATAATCTGTTTTCACTATTATTGGTAGATATAAAATTGGTGAGTTTACTTAAATTAAACGTATCGTTAAATATGCCTGCTCCTGCCTTTACAGCATCACGCGAATTACAAAACTGTTCATAATGCCCATGAATAGGCACCATAAGTACTGGCTTACCCAAATACATAGCTTCGCAAACACTTTCAAAACCTGCACTACTGGCAAGCCCACTTGCTTTGCTCATCATTTCTAAAAATAAAGTATCGTTAATAGCGTGTATAAATAATTTTTCTTTATCAAAGGTGTAACTCAAATAAAGTTTATCGGGTTGGTCGGTAAAGCAATGCAACTCCATACTTGGGTTAGCTTTGTGCCATTCTAAAATTTCTTCAAAGTAACCATTGTTCACTAAATACACTAAATAAAAATTATCTTGTTGGGTTTCCATTTCAAAAATTTCTTTGCGCAATAAGGGAGGTACAACCACTACATCTTGATTATTGGTATGTATTTTATAAAACGATAATGCTAAATTTTTACAAGAACCTGTAGCTGTTAATTTTGTGAAATATTTTATAGAAGCCTTATCTAACAAACGTCCTGGAGGAAATTCGAAATCGGGATGAAAATAAATATATTGATGTGCCACACAAATCATTTTAATAGTAGGTTTATAAAATCGATAATATAATCCTATTAATAAATCAAAAAAATTTATTATAGCGTCCGGTTTATGTTCTTTCATTAACGCATCAATTGTTTTCAAACTTTGTTTAAACGTTTTAATCTTTTTTAAATTGTGTATTAGTGATTTTGTAATATTTATACTTTTATTTTTTTTGTCAGTTACAAAATTTGGGCTTTGTAGTTGAATTATTGGCGCTTTTATTTTTTCAAAGAAAAACTTGGGGATATCTCTACTTCCGCTACTACCCAATAATACAGCGCAAACAGTATGACCTTGTTCAATAAGCATATCGTACATACTCATGGCTTGCGTCATGTGTCCGCGCCCTTTGCCTTGCACTGCTAAAATATATTTTTTCTGCATTTTAATTATTCTTTTATGGTTACGCCTTTTGGTAATATTTGTGAAATAGAATTTATATTGGTTTTTAATTCTAAATGTTTGTTATACTCTTCTAACCATTCTTGATAATAAATTAT
>JAYTRS010000222.1:0-5447 GCA_043746065.1 Bacteroidota bacterium
ATTTAAAGTCATAAAAAACAACCCGTTAATTGGTGTTGGTACGGGCGATGTACAACAACAACTAAACGAAACCTATATAACCACCAAATCGCCATTAAGTGCCGAGTGGTATAAGCGCCCTCACAATCAATTTATAACTATTACTGTTGCCTTAGGTATTTTTGGTTTACTAATTTTTGTATTTAGCATTATTTACCCTGTTTTAAAATTAAGAAACCAATTAACAGTTTTATATTTTCCGTTTTTAATCATTTTAATATCTTCTTTTATGTTAGAAGATACTTTAGAATCGCAGGCAGGTTTGAGTTTTTTTGTAGTATTTAATACTTTATTTATTTCGCTGGCTTATAATAAAGTAAAAAGTTAGTTTTATTTTTTCTTAAACACAAGCATTGCCCATTCGCTATTATTAGTTTGGGTAGTATATTCTAAATTATTTTGCTGTGCAATATCTTTTAATTCATCACAATCGGTTGTAAAAAAACCACTTAAAATTAAAGTGCCATTGATATTTAATTTTTTACTATAATTTGGTAAATGTTGTTTTAAAATATTTTTATTAATATTGGCAAGTATAATATCAAAAGGAGATTCTGTTTCTAAATTTTCAATATCGCCTTTAATTACAACAATTTCTTTAGCACTATTTGTAGCGCAATTTTCTATACTATTTTCAACACTCCACTCATCAATATCAATTGCTAATATATCCGTAGCTCCCAATTGTTTTGTTAAAATAGCCAACACGCCTGTGCCACAGCCCATATCTAACACGCGTTTATTTGTAAAATTTAAATTAAATAAATATTGGCACACTAAGCGTGTTGTTTGATGATGGCCAGTACCAAAACTCATTTTTGGCATTATAACAATTTCGTTTTTTACACTTGTATTTGTTGGATGAAAAGGCGCACGAATACACAATAAATTATCAATTACAACGGGTTCAAAATTTTTTTCCCACTCACTATTCCAATTTGTAGGTACAATTTTTTCGATAGAATACGTATAAGTAAAATCCTCAAAAATTAGTTCAGTTAAATTCACTTCGGGGCTATCTTCTTCCTTTATATAGGCTGTAAAGCCTGTTTCGGTGGTTTCAAAAGTATCAAACTTAAAATCGGCAATTAATGCTGTTAAAATTTCGGAGCCTGGTTGTGGAGGCAAAACTATAAAATGATAGGCTAAGTAATTCATTTAAAACGAATTTATGATTGTACAAAAATCATCCGCCTTTAAACTAGCTCCACCAACTAAGCCACCATCCACATCGGCGCAAGCAAATAACTGCTTTGCGTTTTGTGCATTACAACTACCACCGTATAATATAGAAATATTATTTGCAGCATTAGTACTAAATAAATTAGCAATTGTTTTTCTTACAAAAGCGTGCATGTCTTGTGCTTGTTGTGGGCTGGCAGTTTCGCCTGTTCCTATTGCCCAAATGGGTTCGTAAGCTAAAGTTATATTTTGTAAATCAGTTTCTGTAAAATGACTTAATACTTGGTTTAATTGTTGTTCAACCGTTGTAAAATGAGTATTACCTTTTCGTTCTTCTAATTTTTCTCCAAAACAAAAAATAACATGTATGTTGTGCTGTAAGGCATTTTTAATTTTTAAAACCAATTGTTGGTTGGTTTCGTTAAAATATTGGCGACGCTCGCTATGACCCACCAAAACATAATTACAATTAACAGATTGTAGCATTGAGGCACTAACTTCTCCAGTATAAGCGCCATTTAAAAACTCGCTACAATTTTGCGCTCCTGTATGAAAATTAGCGCTATCATTAATTGTTTTTACTACCTCTGTAATAAATAGAAAAGGCGGAAAAATAATTTTTATAACGTCAGAATTAGTATTTTTATTTTTAGAAATTTGTTGTACTAAAGAAATGGCCTCATTTAGCGAAGTATTCATTTTCCAATTACCAGCAACAATTTTTTTTCGACTCATTTTATTTTACTCTAACGCGGGGGTCTAAAATACCATAAACAATATCTACAATAATGTTTATAAACACAAAAATAGTAGCAAAAATAAGGGTTGCACCCATTACAACGGGTAAATCGTTTTTACTTAAAGCTTCAACAACTTCGTAGCCAATACCTTTCCAATTAAATATTTTTTCTACAAAAACGGCTCCTGCCATTAAGCCTGCAAACCAACCCGAAATAGCTGTAACAACAGGATTTAAAGCATTTTTTAAAGCGTGTTTTAAAATAATTTTTTTGTAACTTAATCCTTTAGCACGAGCGGTACGAATATAATCTTGCGATAACACTTCTAATAACGAACTACGGGTTAATTGTATAATAATACTTAATGGGCGCATACCTAAAGTAATAGCAGGCAATATTAAATTTTTAAGTTTTAAAACTTCGCCATTCCATGCGTCGTAATCGTATAAGCTACCTGAGGGATCTAAACCTGTATAAGCCGAAAGTTTATAACCAAATAACCACATAATAATTAAACCTACTAAAAACGAGGGGGCACTCATACCAAATACGGTAGCTAATACAAAAATACTTCTATCCAAAAACGAATTTTTACGAGTAGCAGTAACAATGCCCAAAGCAATACCAATAATAGAGGCAATAATAATGGCAGTAAAGGCTAAAACGGTAGTTTCGGGTAGGGTGTCGGTAATTATTTCAGATACTTTGCGTTTTGTAATATAACTTTGACGTAAATAGGGCATTTTTAATACAATTACGTCTTGTTTTCCAACGGTAAAAAGGGGTGTCCAGCTATATTTTTGAGGGTTTAAGTACCATAAATCATCCGTTTTTTTATAATTATGAATCGAAATGGGCGATAAATCATTTAAATAATGTCCGTATTGTTCTAATAGAGGTCTGTCTGTTCCTAAATCTTTATGTATAGCTTCCACGGCATCTTTACTGGCATGCTGACCTAACATAACGGCAGCAGGGTCTCCAGGCAAAACAGTGAATAAAAAGAAGATAGTAGTAATAACACCAAAAAGCACTATTACACCATAACCTATTTTTTTAAGAACAAATTTTATCATTAATTGCTTTTTTAAGCACCGCTAATATAAATATTTATAAGAAATTAAAAAGGTTTTTAGATAAAGATTAAATTTGTACAGACTAAAACCTATTTTGAAGCTAAAAACTGAAATAATCCTCATCTTTTTTTTTACACTCTGTGCTCTATTTATAAAAGGGCAAAAAGTAGGCTTGGTACTTAGTGGCGGTGGAGCAAGTGGCATTGCTCACATTGGGGTTATTAAAGCCTTAGAAGAAAATGGAATACCTATAGACTACATTACAGGAACCAGCATTGGCGGTTTAATTGGAGCCTATTACGCCATTGGTTATACGCCTCAACAAATAGAAGAATTAGTTAAAACCAATTTTTTTAAAAGCATTACAAAAGGCGAAGTGTCAGTAAAATACGAATACATGGTAAAAGAGCGCGAAACTTTTGCCTCCTGGTACACGTTTAAAATAAACCCAAATGACCCTTATTTAAAAAACCTACCTACAAATGCCATAAACTCTATACCTATTGATTATTATTTAATGGAAACCTTTAGCGGTGTTTCTAATAATGTAAATAATAGTTTTGATAGCCTTTTAGTACCTTATAGATGTGTGGCCTCTGATGTTGAAAGTAAAAAATCGGTAATTTTTAAAAGAGGAGATTTGTCCAGTGCTATTCGCTCAAGCATGAGTTACCCTTTTTACCTTAGGCCCATATACGTTGAAGGAAAATTGTTGTTTGATGGAGGCTTGTACAATAACTTTCCTATAAACGTAATGCAAAACGATTTTAAACCCGATTATATTATTGGCTCTAATGTGTCTGAAAAAACACAAAGCCCAGATGACGATGATTTGTATTTACAGCTTAGGCATTTATTAATGAACCAAGCTAGTTTTAACCCCATTACAGAAAATGGCTTACTAATTGAACCTTGGAGCGACGTTAGTATTTTTAATTTTGATGATGCCCAACGCCTTATTGACAGTGGCTATTACGCAACCTTGCGTAATATTTCTACTCTAAAAAAACAACTACAACGCCAAATAAATACTACTGATTTACAAATTAAACGCAAACAATTTAATTGTTACAAAAATACCGATAGTACTGTATTTAATAACTTGCATATAACAGGTTTTAATGATAAACAAACCAAATTTATAAGCAATAGCTTATTTTTTAAACAACAACCATTTACCTTAAAGCAATTAAAAAAACGTTATTTTAAACTTGCCAGCGACGATAAAATAAGAAATATTTTTCCAGTTGCTATAAAAGATTCGGTAACAAACAAATACACGTTAAAACTTATTGGTAAAAAAGAAAAGCCTTTTTATATTGATGCTGGCGCTATTTTATCTAATCGACCCATTAGCGAAGCTTTTGCAGCTTTGCAGTATAATTACTTAGGTAAAATTGGCTTTAGCGCCTATGCAAATGGCTATATAGGTAAATTATATTCAGGTACTTTTGCGAAGTTACG
Organism: Bacteroidota bacterium; assembly: GCA_043746065.1. GTDB lineage: Bacteria > Bacteroidota > Bacteroidia > B-17B0 > Aurantibacillaceae > Aurantibacillus. The sequence continues at coordinate 4,502 of JAYTRS010000222.1, forward strand.
ATTCGATTTTCCTAGCAAATTACCTTTTTTTATTGAACCTTCATTTACTTTCTCTCGTTGGGATTATTATACTAGTAGCGTATTGTTTTATGATTTTTTAAAGCCTGCCTATTTGGTACAAGAAGATAAATTTGGCGAATTAAAAATTGGGGTACCCGTTGGTAACATATCACAATTTAATTTAGCCGGAGGCTTTACCGAATGGAGAAACCAATACTACCAAAAAGATAATTTTACTAAATTAGATACAACAGATAATACCTATTTTGATTACTGGTATACGCAAGCCAATTATCAATTAAATACCTTAAACCGTAAAATGTATGCTACCGAAGGCATGTATTTAAACTTTAGAGCAAGAGCTTTAGAAGGAAAGGAAACGCACATACCTGGTAGCACCAGTAGCGATACCACTAAATTTGAAAATAAAATACATCCTACTTGGTTGCAATTAAAATTTACAATAGATAATTATATAAAAACCTTTAAAGGTTTTAAAATAGGCATTTTTGGAGAAGCAGTTTACTCTACACAAACATTTTTTAGCAACTACCAATCTACTATTTTATCGGCCCCAGCATTTAACCCAACCCCCGAAAGCCAAACTTTTTTTATAGAGGCATTTAGGGCCCACAACTATTTAGCGGGTGGTTTAAAAGCAATCGCAACACCCATAAAAAGTTTAGATATTAGGGTAGAAGCCTATTTTTTTCAACCTGTAGCTTCTATTATAAAAGCCTCAAACGATAAAGCTAGCTATAGCACGCCGTTTTTATATTATCATGTAAGCGGCATGGCCGCAGCTGTTTATAATACAGCCATTGGCCCTATAAGCATTGGTGTAAATTATTACGACCAATATAAAAACCCTTTTTCATTCTTTTTTCACTTTGGGTATATTATATTCAATCGCAAATCTATTGATTAGCTTATTAGTTTATATTTT
>JAYTRS010000223.1:0-1660 GCA_043746065.1 Bacteroidota bacterium
GTCATTTCCTTTTGTATTTTTTGTAAAAATGTTATTAAGCCATCGTCCTCGCCAGGTATATCGTTTAGGCGGTAGCAAATAGCATTTGGCAAATACGATAATAAAGGTGAGTTGGTGGCAATAAGCGGTCTTAAAAATAAATTCCGCTCATCAAGTGCTTCTTTGTTCGTGATTTTTTTAGACATGGCTGCCTCCTTTTTGTTGTTGCATGTTAGTTAGATTTTAAATTGTTACTGAAAATTTATTTAGTTGTTACAAAAATCTATCAATAAATCCAAACCACTACTAGGTAATTTCCCGCTCATGTTCTAGGTATTTTCCCGCTAGGTTAGGGGGAAATTACCTAGTGAAAATTGTGGGTTTTACCTATTGTTTACTTTGTGTGGGCAAAGTAAATTTGCAATATTAAAAATAGAGGTGCTAAAAAGATGCAGATTTTAATAAATACTTTGAAATGAAAAAATGAATATTATTTAATAATTATTTAGGTCTCCAGTATTACCATTATTTTATATATGGTATTTTAGTTTTTAAGATTTAGGGGTATTTTTTAAAAACGTGAGGGGTTTTCTAGCCCCTCTTTTTTTATTTTAAAAATAGTATTAAATTATTTTAATGAAAAATTTATGTAAAACATTATAAATTTACATACTATATAATAATATGTTCTGTAAATGTTTATACAATAATCACCGATTGCATCACTAAGTGTTGATTATTGTTACCAATTGGTGCCAATTACTTCTAATTTGTGGAAAAATATTTCCAGTTTGTAGAATGTGAGGAATTTTAATATTAATAATTTTTAAAAAATACTTGTAAAATATCATTATACGCTATTGTTTATAATTAATTTTTTCTCTTTTGTACTACAATTAGTAGTTCGGCATGATAATTAAAAGAGTGGAAGAATGAAATTATTAACAGTAGTGTCGAGTATGAATCCTAAAGCGGGTGGTATTGCCCAAGGTATTAGAAACAATGCTCAGTTTTGGGAGGAAGGCGGATTTACTAATACCGTAGTAACAATGGATGCACCTAGCGAACCATTTGTACAAAAAAATAATATTATTGCCTTAGGTCCAGGTTCAAAAACTTGGGGTTACTCTGAAAAGTTTAAAAATTGGATAAATAATAATATTAGTAATTATGATGTTGTTGTTGTGCATGGTTTGTGGTTGTACAATAATTATACTTTATATAAAGCTATAAAAGCTTTTAAAAAGTCTGGTCAACCTGCACCTAAGCTATTTATTATGCCCCATGGTATGCTAGATCCGTATTTTCAAAAATCGAAACAGAGAGCTTTAAAAGCTATTAGAAATAGTGTTTATTGGCATTTAATTGAGAAAAAATTAATTAAAACTGCCGATGCTATTTTGTTTACCTGCGAGGAAGAGATGAAGCTGGCAGCAACAACTTTTACAGATTACAAACCTAAAAAAGTATTTAATATCAGAATCTGGTCCTGCAATTACCAAAATTGGTAGCTTATTACCATCGTTCCAGAACTTATCTTTAATAATTGCATAGGCATCAATTAATAAATCAACCCCTTTTTTAGGATGAATTCTACCTAAAAATAAAATATATGGTTGATTACCCAATGCAGGAACCGCTTTTTGTAATTGAGAGGATACATTATTAAATGCGGTTTGCT
>JAYTRS010000224.1:0-1658 GCA_043746065.1 Bacteroidota bacterium
AGCAAATTCTGTCATCAACGAATATTTAGACTTTGGTGGCAACAAAACGCCCGAAGATTTTAAACGCCTTTTAAAAAGTGTATCACGAGCGATGTTAGATAGCATAGGCGATGAAGAAGCCTTTTTGAAACTGAGTTTTATACTTCAAAAATTAGAACACGGCTTGGAAATGTCTGCCCAATATGGTAAAATTTATGCCATAGTGGACGATACCCAGCACGACTTACAGGAATACTACGAAAAAACTTCTAATTTATCTAAACAACAGCGTCAAAAAACAAAAGTGCCAAAAAAATCAAAACCTAAACAAAAAAGCAAAAAAGATGACTTAGGCAAACTAAGACCTAAAAAAGCATTGGGTAAAATTGTGGACGAGGGAGATGTTCCCTATAAAGGTAGAGCCGACCAATATTGGCACGACAAATTAAAAATAATTTTTACACCTAACAATAAACAAATTCGTTCGGGTATTGAAATCCCAAAAACTTACCAATACGATAATTTAGATTATGTAGAGGGGTATTATGGATTAAGAGCCATTGAATTTGGTAACTGGTTATCGCAACAAGACCGTAAAAATTATTTATCGGGTTTGGGCTTGGCTTTATTTGACCTTTATCAAATATTAGGATTTTCAGCAAAACAAATTTCACTCGACAACAAATTATCGGTTGCCTTTGGGGCAAGAGGTAGAGGAAGTGCCTTAGCACATTTTGAAGCGGATACTTTTGCTATAAACATTACTCGTTATTCACGCCCAAAAGCAGGAAGTTCCAAACGCAAAGGTTTTGACCGTACCGATTTATTAACCGCAAGTGGTGGCGTAGGGTCGTTTGCACACGAATATGGACACGCTTTGGATTATTATGCAGGAATGTATATTGATAAAACGGATAGTGGGGCGTTATCGGGCGGTAGAAGTAAACGAGTGAAACCAAACCTTACTATTATCAAGCAAAATAGTTTGGAGGGTATTATGGAGCGTATCATTAATAAAATCATTTGGCAAAGTGCTACCAAATATACTCCCTACTTTGAACGTTTGAAAAAAGCTAAGTTAAGCGATTATTATTTTCGCCGAAACGAATTATTTGCACGCGCTTTTGAAAGCTATATTCACTTTAAAATGCAAAAGAAAAAATATAAAAATATTTTTTTAGCCGAAACAAAATACGAACCCCGCTATTATTTAACCCTTGCCGAAATTAAAAAATTAGAAAATGATTTTGATAGTTTGATTGTGGCAATTAAAAAAAACATTTAGCTTTAAAATAAACAATTTTCTTTAAAAAAATAAATTATGCAAAACGACATTCAAATAATCAACTGCCACACGCACATTTTTAACCGTGCCATTGTACCCGATAAATTTTTACCATTTATCATTCGCCCAATCGCCAATTTATTAGAGGGCGATAAAACAGCAAATGGCATTGCTCGTTTTTTATCTGCAATTGGTAAAAAAGATACAGCGCAATTAATTAATAAGTACCATCAATTTTTAAAAATTGGCGACTTAAAATCTCAGTTAGAAATCTTTAAACTCTTACAGCAATTCTACCCCGAAAACACCAAGTTCTCTGTGCTTACTATGGATATGGAGTTTATGGGTGCAGGGAATGTAAAACAAAATTTTAAAGACCAGTTAGATGAAATAG
>JAYTRS010000225.1:0-1658 GCA_043746065.1 Bacteroidota bacterium
CCCATTGCAAAAAAAATGCAACAATGGAGCGATCGAAAAAAACTAGTTGAATTCCCGATGCTTAGTGGGTATGTATTTGTTAAAATTGACATTTCACAGAAAGAAAAAATCTTAAGAACTCCAAACGTGTTAGGATTTATTAAATTTAATGGAATTGAAGCAAATATTAGAGAATCAGAAATAGAAATTTTAAAGTCTGTAGAGTTAACAGGCTATGATGTTACTAATGAGGTGACTGATTTAAAAATTGGTGACGATGTGGAAATTACCCAGGGCGCATTAAAGGGCTTAATTGGTAAAATTGTGCAAATCCAAAATGAAGATTATATACAAATTGAATTAGATAGTTTGAAGCAAAATATTAGAGTAAAAGTTCCTAAGAATATTTTAAAATCCACAACAACATTAATAAAAATTTGAAAATAGTAATTCCAGAAGTTAAGGAAGTAAAAGATAAACTATTTTTAGTAACGGGTGGTGCTGGTTTTATTGGTTCAAATCTGGTATCATACTTATTACATAACGGAGCAAAAGAAGTTCGTGTGTTAGATAATTTATCTACTGGTAGTTTAGATAATATCAAAGAGTTTGAAAAATTCTCATCTTTCCAATTCATATTAGGCGACATTACTGATTATCAAACCTGCTTTGAAGCTTGTTTTCAAGTTGATGGTGTTTTTCATAATGCTGCTTTAGGTTCGGTATCACGTAGCTTAGAAGACCCTATTGCCACTAACCACGCTAACGTTACAGGCTTTATAACCCTATTAACGGCTGCTAAAAACCAACAGGTAAAACGAGTAGTTTATGCATCATCTTCATCGGTTTATGGCGACGATATGAGTACCGAAAAACAAGAACACATTACTGGGAATTTACTTTCTCCTTATGCCGTGTCTAAAAAAACAAATGAATTATATGCCGCTATTTTTAATAAATCATACAATTTAGATATTATAGGCTTGAGGTATTTTAATGTATTTGGACCTAAGCAAAACCCTAATGGGCAATACGCAGCTGTAATTCCAATTTTTATAGCTCATGTGTTAAATAATAAAACACCAGCTATATTTGGTGACGGAACCACTAGCCGTGATTTTACTTACATAGACAATGTGGTTTATGCAAATGTTTTGGCAATGACTACAGGAAATTCCGAAGCGATGAATAATGTATATAATATTGCTTACGGTGCTTCTACAAGCCTCAATACATTATTTGAATTAATAAAAAAACAATTAAACTCAAGTATCACTGCCACATACAAACCAGAACGAAAAGGAGATATTAAAAATAGTTTGGCTAATATTGACAAAGCAAAACAAAAATTAAATTACACACCGTTAATAAATATAGAAACGGGTTTAGTGAAAACTATAGAATGGTATAAAAGCAACTCGCCGTTATGATTGTAATTATTGATTACGGAATAGGAAATTTGGCTTCTGTTTTAAACATGTTTAAAAAAATAGGAGTTAAAGATGTTTGTATTTCTAATGATCAATCTGTTATTTCAGAAGCCACCAAGTTGATTTTACCAGGTGTGGGTTCCTTTGATACAGGAATGACTAATTTAGAAAACTCAAATTTAATTTCTATACTAAATCAAAAAGTATTGGTAGAAAAAGTTCCTATTTTGGGTATTTGCTTAGGGATGC
>JAYTRS010000226.1:0-1649 GCA_043746065.1 Bacteroidota bacterium
GGGCATATAATTTAATGGGTTTATGTTTTTATTCAAAACCAAATCCAAGTTACGACAAAGCTTTATTTTATTATTTTAAAGCGTTAGAAATATATAAAACTAATGGTTTTGTTTTATTACGAATTGGTTCAACCTATTGCCAGCTAAAAAACTATAATAAATCAAATTACTATTTAAATAAGTCATTAAAATTTGGAGATAGCTTAAATGATGAGGGAGTGAAATTGTGGTCTTTGGAGGGTTTAACACAACTATATAAAGATAAAAAAGAGTATGCCTTAGCTTTAATTTATGCAGAAAAAACTTTAAATTTAGTCTTACAAACTAAGAGTGATATACCAGGTGTGGTAATTGCTTATAGAAATTTTTCGGAAATAAATTATTTACTTAATAATACTAAAAAATCAATACCAAATATAGATTCGGCAATATATTACAGTCTAAAACATAATATATACCAAACCTTACCCGAAATATATTTACTAAAATCAAACATACTCGAATTAGATAAAAACATTAACGGTTCATTAAAATATTATAAACTGTATGTAAAAATAAAAGATTCGCTATTTAATGTACAAAACAGTAAAAATATTAATGATTTAGAAGCTGTTTTTGATTCGAAACAAAAACAAAAGGAAATAGTGTTTTTAAATAATCAAAAAACAGCCGATAAAAAAATAAAACAAATATTATTAGGCTCATTCTTGCTTTCATTGATTTTAGTAATTGTAGCTATCTATGCGATAATAAAAATAAATAAATCAAAAAAACTTTTAAAAAATAAAAATACTGAAATTAATATTCAAAAAAATTTACTTGAAACAAAACAAAAAGAAATTATAAGCAGCATTCGTTATGCTAAACGGATTCAGCAAAGTTTAATGCCAACCGAAAAATATATTGAACGGATATTAAAAATAAAAAAATAAAATGCTTAAACGTCATTGTAGTTTCAAACCCTATACTAAAAAACATTTAATTTATTCAATATTTTTATTTTGGTATTTTATATTCTGTAATATTAATTGTTTTTCGAAAAAATCAACTATCGATTCATTATTAAAAATTGTAAAAACTCAAAATCTTGATACAAATAAAATAAACAGTTTAAATAAATTAAGCAGAGAGTATTATATAATAAATAATTACGAAAAAAGTTTAATCTATTCAGATGAGGCAATAAAATTTTCTGAAACACTAAATTATAAAAAAGGGCTTGCCTATGCTTACAATAATTGTGGTACTGTTTATTATCTAAAAGGCAGTTATTCAAAAGCACTAAAGTTTTATGCAAATTCGCTTAAATTACGAAAAGAGTTAAATGATAAACAAGGAGCTGCAAATTCATTAAGTAATATTGGCAATATTTATATTGAACAAAACAATTACTTAAAAGCACTTGAATATGCAGTAGCTGCTCTAAATATTAGGGAACAATTAAATGACAAAAAAGGTATAACAATTTCTTACAACAATATAGGTATAATTTATTATCACCTAAATAAGTTAGATAAAGCTTTGTATTACCAAAAAGCTTCCCTTAAATTAAATAAAGAAACACATAACGATTTATTATCAGCCGAAGCCCATATTAATATTGCAAATACATATAAAAAACTAGGCTTGCTTGCTCTTGCAATGGAAAA
>JAYTRS010000227.1:0-5408 GCA_043746065.1 Bacteroidota bacterium
TTTTATGACTTTAAATGCCGCTTGCCAAAAATATAAACGCATAGTTAGTGAGTGCCCATTTATGCTTCGGTTATTTTTAAATTCATCGTACTCAATAACTAATTCGTAAATACGCTTATGTAAATTGCCCCAACTTGGGTACAAATAATTTGTAATATTATTTTTAATGTTGTCAAAATCTTGAGGTAATAATTTTGATATCCCCGCCGAATCTTTTGTTAAACCTTTGCTTGCAAGGTACCGTAGTAAAATATAGTATCTATTTAAATTATGGTGGGTGCTGTAATCAAAACTATCGGCATTAAAGCGCTTTTTCCATTGTTGTTTTAATTCAAACTCGTTAATATTAATAAATACTAAGTTGCCATTCTCTTTTTGATAATTAATAACTGTATCCCAGTAATTTTTACTTGAATGTATAGGAACATTAACCGCAGTAGCATTTAATGTAAATTGAAAATTATAAATACTTTTTATGTAATTAGTTATAAAAAAAACACTCACTATTAAGGTTATAACAGCAAGGCCTTTAAAAATTAATTTTTGTTTAAATATTACTATCATTACAAAAATGATTAACAATAAAAATAAGGTAAATACTCCTGAGGCTAATCCCAAAGCGTAAAGTGCAAAAACATAATACAGTATTAAAAAACAAAATAATGCTTTTGTTAAGCGCCTAGTACGTTGTTTAATAAAATATACACAACAGCAAATGGCTATATTTAAATATAAGCCAAGCCTAATATGGTTCATGTAGCGCGATACGTGCCTTATGGTTTCGTTTTTATGTAAAATAAAACTATAGATGTAGCACCAAACGGTATTTATTACACAGCCTAATAAAAAACAATATAATAGTAAGTAAAATTCGTTTAAAGAGGGTGGTTTTGTACTAAAAAAAACAATTGGCAATAATAATAATGGTAATTTTATTTGTAAATCGTTTAAGCCATCGCTTATATTTTGCGAATATAATAAGCCAACCATATGAATGAAAAAAACCGAAATTACTACCCAGAAAACTTTATTTGTTTTTAATTTAAGCCATTTATTTTTAAAATCGCCTTCAAGTAGCCAGTTTCCTACTATTATAAATTGTGGAAGGCTTGTTAATATAGCGCCTAACATCATACCACACATTAAGGTGCAGCAACCAAATAAAAACAAATAACGGTGTATGCTTTGCGAAAACATTCTATATTAAACGTATAATATTGTAAATTAGTGTATAAATTCTAAAAAAAATAGCAAATGGTTGTTTTATTGTAAACATAACAAACATAACATTATTAAATAATTAAAAGTAAATTTGAAGCATTAATTATGAAGAATTTTTTACGCTATTTTTTACAAGGTTTACTCTTATTTATCCCGCTAATTATAACTTTAGCAATACTTTTAAAGTTATTCGATTTTTTTTCGGGGTTGTTTGCCTTTTTAGGGTTTAGTAACAACTCAACCATAAATACAGCTTTAGGATTAGTATTAACCATTAGTTTTATAGCATTGTTAGGCATTTTAGCCTCATCCTTTGTGTTTAAACAGTTTTTTAATTTTATTGAAGATAAGTTAGAACACGCACCATTTATTCGCCACATCTACTCGCCTATAAAAGATTTTACTAATGCATTTGTTGGTAATAAAAAAAAGTTTAATAAACCTGTTTTAGTCCTTACCAATCCATTAGCAAATATTGAAGAAATTGGTTTTATAACGCATCAAGATTTAAGTGATATGCATATTAAAGATAAAGTGGCTGTTTATTTGCCCTTATCATATTCTCTTTCGGGTAAATTAATTATTGTACCAAAAGAACAAATAAAGCCTTTAAATATTGAAGCTAGCGATGCTATGAAATTTGTAGTAAGCGGTGGTGTTACCGATGTAGAATAATTTTTTAAATGACAAAACAAGAACGTTATACTTATATTTTAAATTACTTCGAAAAAAATGTTGGCTTAGCCGAAACGGAATTAAATTATAAAAACCCTTTCGAACTAATTGTAGCCGTAAGTTTAAGCGCCCAATGTACCGACAAACGTGTTAATTTAACAACTCCAAAACTATTTAACGATTACCCAACTGCCGAAGCGCTGGCTAATGCCTCTAACGATACCATTTTTAATTATATTCGTAGTATTAGTTATCCTAACAATAAAGCTAAAAATTTAGTGGGTATGGCAAAAATGTTGGTAAACGACTTTAATTGTCAAATACCAAATAATGTTGATGATTTAGTAAAATTACCTGGAGTGGGGCGTAAAACAGCCAATGTAATTGCCTCTGTTATTTTTAACCAACCCACCATGGCTGTTGATACTCATGTTTTTAGAGTGAGTAACCGTATTGGTTTAACTACAAATGCTAAAACGCCTTTACAATCAGAATTGCAATTAATAAAATTTATTCCTAAAGAAATAGTGCCAAAAGCCCACCATTGGCTAATTTTACATGGTAGATATACGTGTGTGGCACGTGCGCCAAAATGTACAGAGTGTGGCCTTACAGCGTATTGTAAATACTTTAAAAAAGAATTTTCTAAACAAAATAAAACACAAACTATTCCCCCCTTGTCTAAAACTCAAATCATGGTAAAAAAAGCATCGCCAAAAAAAATTACTACTAAAATTAGAGTAGGAGCAAAGCCAGTAAAAAAAGTAGCGGCTAAAAAATCTGTTACCAAGGCTACAGTCCAAGAAAAAAAGAAAGTTTCATCAGCCTCTGCTACTTTAAAAAAAGTCACTACAAAAGTGTTAGCCACTACAAAAAAAATAGGTGCAAAACCTAAATTTATAAATCACAGCACAAAACTAAAAGTAGGCAATAAAGCCCCTGTTTTTGAAGCAAAAGATCAACATGGTAATTTAATATCATCAAAATCTTTATTGGGTAAAACAATCGTTTTATATTTTTATCCAAAAGATGATACGCCGGGTTGCACTGCCACAGCTTGTAGTTTGCGTGATGAATATAAATTTTTGAGTAAAAATAATTACGTTGTGCTTGGTGTAAGTGCCGATGATGAAAAATTGCATGCTAAATTTGCTAAAAAATACAATTTACCCTTTTCGCTGTTAGCAGATACTGATTTAAAAATAATGAAAGCCTATGATGTTTGGGGCTTAAAACAATTTATGGGAAGAATATATGATGGCATTATTCGCACCACATTTGTAATAGATGAGAAAGGAATGATTAAAAGTATTGTAAAATCAGTAGATACAGCTAATCATGCAAAGCAAATTTTAGAGCAATAATTTATAAAATAAAATTTGGCAAATAAAATTAATTGATTAAATTTGCACTCCCGAATTAAGTTTTGGGGAAACGGATTGGTAGTTCAGCTGGTTAGAATGCCGCCCTGTCACGGCGGAGGTCGCGGGTTCGAGTCCCGTCCAGTCCGCAAATAATAATATAACCCTTTGTAATTCATGCATTTACAAAGGGTTTTTTTATTTGGTTGTTGGTTTTTCAATTTATTTTTAATTATTGGCTAATTATAAAATATTTTTTTCATTTGCGAACTGATCCCACTAAGCCTTTTTATAAACGCGTTTAGATGGTAGAATACAGAAATTAAATTTTAATCCCTTTTTAGAAATAGTAATTTTTTTTGTAATAAAATCTATTACTTTTAAGTTATTTTTGAAATAATGTAACACTTAGTTTTACGAGATAACTTGTTAGTAAAGGGTTTCAAGGCATCTGTTATTAATTTGTAAATTTGATAAATTAAAAACAAGTATATGAAAATAGAAGAAATAAGTATAATGGATAAAGTTTATTTTGTAGATTATAAATATCCAGTTAAGGTTGAATCAATAGACTATAAGGAACAAAGGCTAACATTAATATATGAGTTATTTAAAGACGATGGTGAAAATTGTCAATTTTATAAGAAAACAAATCGACACATATCCGAGTTGAGTCCTACATTTGTTTCAAATTATACTTATTAATTTTTTTTGTATTTGCTTAATATCAAATAAAAGAAAACAATTAGAGTAAAGTTTATATTTTTTTTCTCCTATAGTTGTCAGGTAGGTTTGTCTTTAGATTTCTAAACTACTTTGCTATTTTACCAAATATCTATTCACTACAAAATATATTCCCTTTTTTTGATAAATAATATCTTTACCACCCTTTAAATAATGACGGTTTAACTTAACTGGGCTTTTAATCATCTATTTTTAAAAAAAAATTACTCTTTTACCAACTTATATGTTTTATAAAAATTAGGGCTTGTTACATTTAAATAATAAATGCCTTGGCTATAATCGTTTAGGTTAATTTGCAATGTTTGGTTTTGTAAAGGCCCAAAGTTTTTTATTTTTTTACCTAATGCATCAAATAGTGTAACGTTATACTCTGTATAATTTTGGCTTAGGCAGTCAAGTTCGTAAACATTTGCTATTTGTTTTTTTAATAATAGTTGGGTTGGTGTACTCACTATTTGGTTTATACCTACGGCAGTAGCATTAGTAACTACAATAGTTTTTGTTAGCGTATCATTACAGCCATTAATACTTGTAGCCACTAATTGTACACTGTAAGTTCCCATTGTATTATAATTATATACAGGGTTTGTTAAGGATGAATACCCAATGCCATCGCCAAAGTTCCAATTATAATAACTTGCGTTTGTAGAGGTGTTGGTAAAGGTAACTTGTCCGCTTAAGTTTAGATTAACAGAATCTACACTATTGAATTGTGCATTGGTTAATTGTATGGGTAGGATGGTAAAGTTAGATATATTGTTATCGCACATACCTACCGTATTTATTTCTAATTGATACGTGTCACTTATTAAGTTGGTTATGCTATCTTTTGTTAGTTTATTAAGGCTTTGCTTTACAAGTGTACCACTACTGTTTGTCCATTTATAATTCCAAGGACCACTAGATGCACCGATGGCTGTAATAGAAGCTGCATTTGGAGAAACGCAAGTTGGCGCAGTAATGTTAGAATTTATTGTTAATGGGTTGATTGTAATTGATAAATTAAAGCGGGCCACAGTAGTTGTATCTATTAAATTAAATACATAATTGTTTGCTTTTAAATCGGTAGTGGTATTTGTAAATTTATCGTATAAATTAATACAAGCGCCAGCAGGAAACGAACTAAAATCTTGTAAACTTAGGGTATAACTGCCGGAGTAACCTGTTAGTGTTTTTAATGGCATTACAAAATTGCCAGTAATAGGCGCAACGGCATTTATTTGAAACATAGTATTTCCTTTTTCGAGGGCTATGCTTGGAGCAAAAGGATCTTGCCCTGCTAATTTTACAGCATCAAAATCTGAGTCAAAAAAATCAGTAGCGCTAGGCTCTAAATATAAAACAGTTTCGTCGTTGTAGTTAGGTGCGCCTAATAATTGTATGCGCATAAGTGATTGACTAGCGCTA
>JAYTRS010000228.1:0-15988 GCA_043746065.1 Bacteroidota bacterium
CTACCAAAGGTATTGGCTTCGGCACTTTCTTCTACTTCGGTAGTTTCTTTTAAACCTGCGCCATATCTAAAATAAAAACGTAAGCCACATTCTTTTAAGGTAATTAACGAAGAGGGAGATAAGGCATTATACTCATCATTAGTGGTGGCTTTTTTATAAATTTTAGTTAAGGTTTGGCTATTTTTTTCAATACTAATTTGGTTATTTGTTTTTTCGGGAAATTCAGCATTAACGGCTACCTCTTCGGTAATTCGTATTTCAGAATTGTATTGCTTCATTTCTAATTGAAGCTGTGTAACAAATCTACTCTTTTCGCCTTTGCCAAACGTATCGGTAACGCTATCGTAGGTTATAATTACCTCTGAGGCACGTTGCAATAATCTATAAAAATGATAGGCGTAAATAGCATCTTTTTCTAAATACAACGGCAAACCAAAAGCGCGTTTTAAATCGTTTGGTATAAACGAATTTATGGTTTTGCCGGATGGTAACACTCCTTCGTTTACATTTACTAAAATTAAATACTCAAAATCTAGCGTGCGGGTTTCTAACACACCCATAATTTGTAAACCCTGTAAAGGCTCGCCAATAAAGGGTGCAGTACTATTGCCTACTACTTGATTAAACAATTGTTTAAACGATTTAATATCGTTAAAATAACTGTACTTTAAAATAGTATCGTTTAAGCGATTAAAATTTTTAGTTAGTATTTGTAAATATTCTAATTCTAAACTGGTTTGATTATTTATTTTTTGAGTAGAGAAATTTGTAATTAATGTTGTTAATACATTTAAAATTAATTGGCATAAATTTAAAATACTTGGCGTGGGTTGTAGTAAATACTCTACCTTATCGTAATCAGAACCAAACAATTGTTGTAAATTTTTAGTTGTAATAAAACCAATATTGCGTGTATTAATTTGATTTATAATTTTATTACTATTAAATGTTTGAGCACTACCACTTAAATAATTTAAAAATAATGGCTGACGTAATAGTGCAATTAAATCTTTATGATAAATAGTTTTTTGTTTTTTTGTTTGTTTAGCAAAACTTAAATGCAATTGCAACAGCTGTTCAATTAAACCATAAGCAGCCGTATAGCGCAAAGGATACTCCATTGTAATATTTACATACTGCACAGCACTCGGTAATTGTTGTAATACGGGCCATAACAATTTTTCGTTTGCTAATACAACGGCAACTTTATCTAAAGGAATATTTCTTTCAATATATGATTGTATGATTTGTTTTACAATTTGCGCTTGCCCAATTTGTTTTGGTACTGAAATGACTTTAATTTCTTTTGGTTGTAAAAAATTTTGCTCAACAAAATGCTTTTCTGTTTGTTTAAATAAATTAAAGTTGGCTCTTAAAAACAAACCCGCTTCTTGGTTTTTATTATTTAAATAATATTCATCTGCATCCCACAGTATATCAGCTTTTTTTTGGGTATGCAAATAATTAATAATGTATAACTCCGAAGCATTTAACGCATTAAAACCACAAAATAATAATTTACTAAATTGGTTGGGGTAATTACTTGTTTTAATAGTTGCCACCGCTTGTTTGTATGCCAAGCCTTGGTACGCCCATTTATTAGCAATTAAAAATGCACTGTAATGTTTATAAATAGCGCCAATACTATTCATAAATTTTAAATAATTGGTTTGGTATTCGCTTAAATTTTCTTCGCCCAAGCTCCAATTTTCAATTACTTTAATGTCTTTTAAATTTTCGTATAGTTGCTCGCTATCTGCCAAATAGCGGTCTATTTCGTTAAAATCTTGTAAAATTAATTGCCCCCATTTTACAAAACTATCAAAAGGCTCAGCATCATTACCATAACAAGTTTTGTAACTTTCGTATAGGTGGCAAATTAAATCTATTTCTTCTAAGGTTTTTAATTCACTTAATTCGCTAATAAATTCTTCGGCACTAATTATGGTTGGTAACCAAATTGTTTTGCCGTAAGTTTGTGCTAAATGATGTTTTAAAAATAAAGCACCACGTTTATTTGGTAACACAATACATAAGGTTTCTAAACTATTAGTATAGTTTAAATAAATATGTTGTGCTATTTGTTTTAAAAAAGGAGTCAAGTAAAAAATATAACTAATGAAAAATGAAGATATACATTTTCCGGTTTACCGAAAGTATAAAAATAACAAGAGTTATTTTAAAATTATACATTTTAAATTGTTTGAAGAAGTACAAATAATTGGCACTAAAAAAATAGTAAAGCAAATTGAGGCTAATCAGTTTCCTGAAATATTATTTATTAGAGATTTAATTTTTGATTACCACCAAATGGCTGATGAAATTACCGAAAATGAGTATAATCGTTTATTGTAGGACTAGTGACTTGCGACTAAAGACTCGCAACTTGTGACGGAAGACTAACATCTATAAAAAATTGATTTTGCAATAACTAAAAAAAATATTAGTTTTGTTACCCTATGATTAACGGTAAAAAAATAGTGGCTGTACTGCCAGCATATAACGCAGCATTAACGCTAAAAAAAACATACGACGAAATACCTTTTGATATTGTAGATGATGTAGTATTGGTAGATGACTGTAGTAAAGATAACACCTCTGAAATAGCTAAAGGTATTGGCATTAAACACGTTATCCGTCACGAAAAAAATAAGGGTTACGGTGGGAATCAAAAAACCTGTTACGACAAAGCCATGGAGTTGGGTGCCGATATAGTAATTATGTTACACCCCGATTATCAATATACCCCAAAACTTATTCAAAGCCTTAGTTACTTAATTGCTAACGATTTATACCCTGTGGCCTTTGGTTCGCGTATTTTAGGTAAAGGTGCTTTAAAAGGTGGTATGCCTATGTATAAATACATTTTTAATCGTATGCTTACCTTTACACAAAACGTTTTAATTAATCAAAAATTATCCGAATACCATACAGGCTACCGTGCCTTTAGTAAAGAAGTTATTTTAAAAATTAACTACCATGCTAATAGCGATGATTTTGTATTTGATAACCAAATGATTTCTCAAATATTTTATGCAGGCTTTAATATTGCCGAAGTTACCTGCCCTACAAAATATTTCCCCGAAGCGAGTAGCATTAATTTTAGCCGTAGTGCAAAATATGGTATGGGTGTATTAGGCGTATCGTTTAACCACTTTTTTAATAAATTAGGTTTAATAAAATCTGAAATTTACAAAACACGCAATTAGTTAAACTAAATACTTACGACTAAATAACTAATGGCTTTAAATTTAAAAACACTTGGTACACGCACTTTAAGCGGCGTAGTATTTGTAATTTTATTAATGGCTAGTGTGTTGTTTAATTATTATTCGTTTACTGTTTTCTTTTTTATAGTAGCCTTAATTGGCTTAAACGAGTTTTATAAAATAGCTCAAAAATTAAATGCACAACCCTATAAAATTGTGGGCTACCTTTGCGCCAGCCTAATTTATTTTGTTTTTGTGAATTTTAGTTTTTTAATTTCAAACGTTAATACCAACTTTAGTTATTTATTGGTTTTAATTCCGTTTATAATTTTTGCGGTGGCTTTATTCTCTAAAAATCAACAGCCTATTAAAAATACCTTTTATACAATTGGCGGTTTGTTGTATGCCGTATTGCCCTTTGCTTTATTAAATGATTTTGTTATTGTAACCCAAATAAATAACAACACGTTTCAATTTTTTCCAAAACTACTTTTGGGTATTATTTTTTTAATTTGGAGCAACGATACCTTTGCGTATTTGGGTGGTAGTATATTTGGTAAACATAAAATGATTGTGCATATTTCGCCGGGTAAAACCTGGGAAGGCACTATTTTTGGCATATTAGTAACCTTTGGCATTAGTTTTTTAATACAACGCTATTTTATACAAACACAAAATAATATATGGTTAGTATTGGGCATTTTAGTACCCATACTTGCTACCATAGGGGATTTAGTTGAAAGTATGCTAAAACGCCAAGCAGGCATTAAAGATAGTGGTAACATAATGCCGGGGCATGGCGGCGTGTTAGATAGATTTGATAGCCTAATTTTTGTAAGCCCCTTTGTGTATGTAATGTTTAAATGCCTTTAAGCCTTAATAAGTAAAACTAATTTTTGTATATTTGTTATATAACTAACCGCTATTAACTATTCACTAACCCCAATGTTTAAACTCCTACTCCCACTACTATTTATATGCAACCTTGCCTTTGCCCAACCACCCTCACGCTTTTATACAAAATTTGGTGGCAATGGTATAGATGTTGGTTATAGTGCCAAACAAACTTTAGACGGGCAGTACATAATTGCAGGTAGCACCAGCAGTTATGGCGCTGGTAATACCGATGTGTATTTAGTAAAATTAGACAGCATGGGTAATACCCTATGGGAAAAAACCTTTGGTGGCTTTTTAAACGATGTGGGCAAAGCCGTAATACAAGTGGCCGATAGCGGTTACTTTATCGCAGGCTTTACCAATAGCTATGGTGCGGGCGGCTACGATGCTTACCTTATACGAACCGATAAAATGGGCAACCTTATTTGGCAAAAAACCTATGGAGGATTAGATTGGGATTTTGCCTCCGACCTTGTGCGCACCCCCGATGGAGATCTTGCCGTAGTAGGCAACACCAGTAGCTATGGCGCTGGTAAAAAAGATGGCTTTGCCCTTAAATACGATTTTTTAGGCAACCTCATTTGGCAAAAACAATTTGGTGGCGTTGAAGACGACGAACTAAAAGCCATTATAACCACTAACGATAATTACTTAGGCGCCGTAGGATACACACAAAGCAAAGGCGATGTGAATGGCGATTGCTATTTTTTAAAACTAAACCTAAACGGTGATACCCTTTTTACCAAAACCTTTGGTGGATTGTATAAAGATTATGCAAACGATTTAATACAAAAAACAAATGGAGATTATGTTATTTGTGGTGCTAAAACATATTCTATAAATGCAAAAACAGAATCATATATGAACAGTATCTCTCAAACTGGAAATTTTTTATGGGATAATCATTACATTTATGATATTACTAAGGATGAAGATTTTAACACACTTTGTAATTCTCCTTATCACCCAACGTTTACTACTTATAATCGTAATATTGTAATTCCACCATTACAAACTCAAGCTTTACTATTTGTTGGCGACTATATTGGGAATTATTACAAAGCGAATGATAGTGGAGGCAATGCTGATGATTATATTTATTCGTTAGAAAATACTAAAGATGGCGGTTATATTCAAGTAGGGACTACTAATAGTTTTAATTCTTTAAATGGTGATGTTTATTTTCTTAAACGCGATAGTAGTTTAATTAATTATCAAAGTATTATTGGCATAAAAAGTAACGAACCTTCAAAAAATAATTTCTTTTTAAATTACTTAGGAAATAATCAAATTTCTATTAATTCAACAAATAATAATTTAATAATAGATATTAAAGTTTTTTCTTTAGAAGGTAAAGAAGTTTTAAAGGAAACAATTAATAATTATAAAACTATTATTGATATTAACACATTTCCAAAATCAATATACTTGTTAGAAGTAAAAACAAAAAATAAATCTTACTTCTTTAAAATTCTAAATAATTAGATTTTAACAACATCTTTATCTTCAATTATAAACGTGGGTAAGCTTTTACTATTAATTATAATTACTTTATAACCCAAATTTTTAATTGTTTGTAATTGCTTTAACTCGGGTATAAAATTATAGCAATAGTAATTGGTATAAAAATTACCACTTATGTAACCATTTAATGTAAAGTTTAAATTAAAAATAGCACACTTTTGGTTGCCAAACTGTGTGTTTAATTTTAAGTAAAATTCTTTTTCTTTTGTTTCGTTTAATCTTGCCACTTGTCTACCATACTCTTTATTACTGTGGTGCTTGTATAGTTTAGTAGGGTTTAGTAAAAAAAATAAAACTGTTGGTAGTATTAGTACGCTTAGTAAATAATTAAATTGTTTATACTTATTTTTTTGTTCAATGCCTGTAATTAAGCTATTAATACTATAAGCAATACCTATTATAAAAAAGGGTATTACAACCATAACATAGCCAAGCATTTTTGTTTTAACAATAGTAAAAAACAAGTATAAAATTATAACAGTAGCTATTGTAATTAATTTATAATATTTATTTTTTAGTTTATATATCATAAAAGCAAAGCCCATTAATATTAATATAGGCGTTAGTAACCCTTCGCCAAACTGTTCAAACAAAGCAGTATAATAAAATGTATAATCGCCACCATGCCCCTCTAAAGGTTGGCTAATGTGTTTAAAATTAAAATCCATGGCAGTTATATACTCGTTTAAAAAATTAAACTTACAATACAGTTGCCATGGTACAAATACAATTACACAAATTAAAAGCGATAGTATAAAATTTAAAATTTGGGTTTTAGTAGCTTTGTGTTTAAAATCATAAATAATAATTATAGCCCAAATACCATAAACTAATAAGCCTGTAAGCCACTTATTTAATATGGCACAACCCGCAAAAATGCCAATTAAAATAATATACCATTTAGTATTTGTATGTATATATTTTATTAATGCCCAAAGGCTTAAAAAAGTATAAAATAAAAAAGCAACATCGTTATGGTCGGTTGGGTAAAACCCCGTTAAGTAATCTAAACAAAAATAACTAAACGTAAAAAATAATGCTGAATAATAACCCACCTTTTTACAATGTATAATTTTACCCACATCGTAAATAAAAAAAACCAACAAGGCATGCATTAAAACCGATGGAAACCTAACAGCAAACTCATTTAACCCAAAAATTTTTATACTTGCTGCCATTTGCCATAAAAACAAAGGCTGTTTATGCAGCCATATATTTGCCCCTGCCCAACCATTATTATTTATTAAAATTGGCCCATCAATTAAAATTGGCTTAAGTGGGTTGTTAATTAAATTTTTTGCTACTAAGGCGTGGTATTGTTCATCCCATAAGTTTAAAAATGGGTCGGTACTCGAAATAAAAATTCCTAAAAGTAAACTACCTACAAATAAAAAAAATAAAGTAAGTCTTTCTTTTCCATAAAAAAATAACACTACTGATAGTAAAACCAGTACTAAAGCCCAAAAAACATATTTATCATAAAAAAATGATAGCACTTATTGTATAGTATTAAAAAATATCCCTTAAAAATATATAAAAACTTTACACAAATGCTTTATTATTAATAATTAACTAAGGTATAACACCTAAAACCAACCCCAAATCCGCAATAATGCTAACCTTTAGGGTATAATTTTAATAAATTAGCGTAATTATTAACCCTAATATGGCTATTAAACCAACCAACAGCCCTTTGCATAAAAGTAAGTATGGTATAATGCAACCCTGCAAGGCTTTGCATAAAGCTACAAACACTCTCAAGCCACCCAACACCTCTATACATTAACCCACTAATATATTGAACAACAACAAATATCCTATGTAGCCACCCATCATCTCTATACATTAACCTAAGAAGGCTTTGAAACACCGCAACTGACAAATGAAGCCTCACATTAGCCTTATGAAGCTACCAAATACCGTTTCGAACAACCCAAATACCGTTTAGAAAGCACTCAAAAGCATTATGAAGCCATCCATTATCGTTTTGAACAACCCTAATACCGTTTTGAAACCACACAATACCATTTTGAAGACACACCAGCTGGCAATGTGTCAACCAAATAGCGTTAAGAATGTTTTTAGTTTAAGGTAACCCTTTCTCTTAAAACCAACTAAATGTTAATTAAACAGGCAAAAAACTTAACATTTTTTTAACTATATTGCAGTGAATTTAATACACAAATAAAATATATTTGTAATAACAATAAATTTAAAGTGAACACCCTATAGGGATTTTTTGTAAACTTTTAATTAAGTTTATAATATCCCAAACCGCTTTTAGTTTTTATTTTAATTTAAAATGAAAAGGGTAAGTATAATTTTTTTGTTTTTATTGTGTTTTCACTTCAATAAAAGTCAAGTATATATATTAGACGAAGACTTTAACACTGCACCTGTTCCTGCATTTGTTACCTTAGCTGGCGGTGGGTTTTCGTCATACGCAACTGGTAATAATTATGGCAGAGATGCAAAATCATTACAATTAAACACCACCAACCAAACCATTTCATACAGCTGGGTAGGCTTAATACCCGACTTAATACAATTTTGTTTTGTAGGCTCCGCAGCCGGCTCAAGCATCCTTGTTGAAGAATCTACAAACGGTATAGCATGGTCTACAGTAGGAAACCCAGTAGCAATAACAACAAACTCAACCTACGTTGCTCCATTATTAAGCACAACAAGGTTTATAAAATTAACTTTTACAAAAGTAGTAGGTTCAAATGTTGGTATTGATGATTTAAAAATTAGGCAAGCTGGTAATTGTACTACTGGCCCTGCCGTAAAATGGCTTTGTATTAATGGTAGTTGCGGCACATCAACGTGCGAAGGAGGAAATGAATTTGTATATTGCACTAACGGTAACCCAATACTAAATATAGATGATTTAGAACTTTCAATAACACAAGGAGATGGTTCGAAAGGTAATACCATTGGCGGAAATTTATCAAACGCCACTACAAAGTGGGTTACTAATGCTGGTATGAGTGCCGCTATGATAACCTATATTAGTAATTTAAATACCCTTAGTGGTTGTACTGGTAATTTTATAGCTATACCACCAAGTGGTGATATACCGCCAAATGCAAATTTTATTTTATTTACAGGCACCATACCCGATTTTGTGTATAATTTTAGTACCCTATGCTCTCAAGCACCCATTTACATAATATTTGCTAATTATAATTGCACTGGTAAATTTGGTAATGGTGGCTGTGCATCAAATTGTAATAGGGGTATTAGTATCTCTAATACCGCAAATGGTTGTATTGCCTCTTATTCATATAGCTCTGGAAGCTTTGGTTCTGCTGGGGCAGGAGTAATATTTAATACTCCCACAACTTGGTCTTCATACAATAGTGGATGCACTAATTTTACTCCTTTACCCCTTACCCTTACTAACTTTTACGCCAAACCTAACGAAAGTGCTGTACAACTAAATTGGCACGTAGAAACTGAAGAAAATGTAAACTATTATTTGGTAGAACGTAGTACTGATGGTGTAAATTTTAGCCCAATTAGCACAGTAAAATCTATGGCAAAAGTAGTAGGTAACTATAATTTAGATTATACAACTACCGATTATAGCCCGCAATATGGTATTAATTATTATCGACTTACTAATATAGATAATGATGGGCGAAGCCAAATTCATAAAACTATTATGCTTAATTATAATCTGCATCACAGCGGTGATGTATGGATTAACCAAACCGAAACCGATGTTGTCATTTCATTTACATCCACTTTTAAAAACAAACAATTTTATTTAATAGATATGAATGGTAAATTAATATCTAATTATAAAAACACTAACGATGAGTTAAACTATTTTATAATACCTAAACACACTTTACAAAAAGGTTTGTACGTTATAGGTTGTACAGATAGTAGCATGCCTCCGCAAAAAATATTAATTAATTAAACGTTATACTAAAAAATGAAAAAGTTATTTATCTTAATTATTTGTATTGCCATTAGCACTAACTTGTTAAAATCACAGTGTTTTCAAATATCAAGTATTTTGGCAGATGCTTGCGTACCTGGTGCTGGTTGTAGCGCCACATCATCGCCCTGCACTTGCGAGGGCAGAAACGAAATGGTGTTTTTTAAAGTAGGTAGTTTACCTATTAGCACCTCTAATATTACCCTAAAATGGCCTGTTGGCACAAACCCTTATTTAGGTATTGCCTTATCAAACGCAACAACAGCAGCCGTAACAGCCACTTTACAAAGTACAGTATTAGGTTGCGGTAAAATTATTGAACCACCCACAGGCATTTTACCTGCTAATAGTAGAGTGTTAATGGTACTATCTACCGATATGTGCACAAGTGCAAACTCATTTGCAAATTTAAACGATACACTGTATTTAATTTTTCAAAACCCAGGTAATTTTCAGGGGCATTTTGCAAATGCTAATTCTACTACCTCGCTAACGCCTCGTGTAATAAGTTTTACCGTAAGCGGTTTACCTGCTTGTACAGGCAGTGTAAGTTATATACCAGCTTTACTTACTAACTCTGCAAATGTATCGTACTCTTTAGCGGGTAGCTATTCATCTAACGCTTATGATGGAGGTGCCGTTTTTTACGATGCAGTAGGCACACCAACCTATGCCAATATTGGTTGTAATGCCCCGTTTATTCCCTTAGCTATAAATACAACAAGTGTACCCAATTATGTGTGCGTAGGCGCTGCACAAACACTTACTGCTAACATAACGGGTGGTGCCTTTAGTTATATTACTTGGAGTGGCGGTGCCGGAACGTATGCAAATACTACCACCACAACTACTACCAACACATACACACCCAGCAGTGGCGATAACGGCATTGTTACCCTATCTTGCACCGTTACCAGAACGTGTGGTATATCCACCGCTTCGGCAAGTACTACCTTTACTTTAAATGTGGCACATACACCAAGTGTGGTTACCTCTTCTAATTCGGTAAATATTTGTCCATCTCAATCGGCAGTATTATCATTAACAGTAACTAATGCCATAAATACAGGTAGTGTATTATATACAAATTGGAGCACAGGCTCTAATTCAGTAACTTCTATATCAACCACTACAAATGGCATTTATACAGCTACTACAACAGGGCAATGTGGCTTTGTAACCAACAACTTTACTGTAAACGTTTTACCCATTCCTACTGTAAGTATAGCACCAACTACTAATACCATTTGCAGTGGTACAAGCCTAACCTTAACAGCTAACGCCAGTTTAAATACTTATACTTGGAATACAACCTCAAACTCAAACTCAATAGTTGTAACACCTACCACTACCACTTTTTATCAAGTAAATAGTGCTAATACCTGTAGTAATGTTAATGCGGCAATTACCATTACAGTAATTAATACGCCTACCATTAGTTTAAACAATTCGGTATTTAATATTTGCGGCGCACAAAATGCAAGCATAGTAGCTACCAGTGCGGGTAGTACTTATTCGTGGAGTAGCGGGCAAACTACCAACTCAATAGTAACGGCGGCGGGTGGCGTATATACTGTTACCGTTTTAAATGCCTGTGGTAGTAATGTACAAACAGCAACGGTAAATGTGGGTGCAGCCCCCTCGTTTAGTATTAATGCTACTAATACTTTAATTTGCCCCGCTCAGCAAGTTACTTTAACGCCAGCAGGCAGTACTGGTACATTTACTTGGAGCACAGGCTCTAATGCTAACGCTATTGTAGTTAATAGTCCTGGTATTTATACAGCAACTTTATCAAACTCATGTGGTACTGTAAATAGTATTAATACCATTACCGTAGTAGCTAGTAATGTACCTACTATTAGCGTTAGTTCATCAAGCAATGTTTTGTGCGCAGGTAATTCCATAACCTTAACAGCACTCAGTAGCGTTAGTAATTATAGTTGGAGCAATGGGCCATTTACACAAACTAATGTTATAAATTCGGCTGGTACTTACACCGCAAGTGTTAGTAATAGCTGTGGTAGTAGCCAAGCAACACTTACCATTACGCAACAACCAACGCCAACAATTAGCATAGCTACAACAAGCACAAGTTTATGTGTGGGTTCAACGGCTATACTAACGGCAACATCTAACCTAAATAATTATAGTTGGAATACAAGCGCAACAACAAACACCATTTCTGTATCGCAAGCAAGTGTATATGTTATAAATACAGCAAATAGTTGCGGCAGTGCTTCGGCTAGTGTTTCAATACTATTAACACCCTTACCTACGGTATTTGTTACACCTACAGCTACACTGTTGTGTGCAGGGCAAAATGGTGGCTTGTTAGTTAGTAGTAACCCTGCAAACATTAATTACACTTGGTTTGGTGTGGGTTTAATAAGTGGTACTAACACCGCCAATGCCATTATTAATGCTGGTGGCACATACACCGTTATAGCTAGTGATTTTATGGGTTGCTCATCGGCTAGTGTTATTACTATTGCAAGTGCTAATACTAATGCACTATTTACACCTAACGTAAATATTGGGCAAGCCCCATTAAATGTAAACTTTAACAACCAAAGTACTGGAACTAATACCTACACATGGGTGTTAGGCAATGGCAATACAGCCACTACCATAAATGCCGATGCTACCTTTAATACAACAGGTACTTATACGGTTACTTTATTTGCTAGTGCTAATGGGCAATGCGTTAGCGAATATACTGTTGAAATAATTGTAAAAGATGGCCTTGGTTTAGTACCCGAAGTAGTAACTCCTAACGGCGATGGTAAAAACGATTTTTTTGAAATTAAAGGCCTACCCGAAAACTACCCAAACAACACCCTACAAATACTTAACCGTTGGGGCAATTTAGTTTATAGTAGTACCCCTTATAAAAACGATTGGAATGGCATACCAAACGCAGCAGGTAAAACTGGTAGTAGCAAATTACCAAGCGGTACTTACTATTTTATTTTGCAACTAAACGATGCTAGCTTAACCGTGTTTAAAGGCTTTGTGCAATTAGAGTATTAATATTGTTGTAACAGTTTAAAGCGTGCGCAAACATTAAAACATATATGATAATTGAAACATACCTCGCATTTTTGTATTAGTTTGCCCGTTTGATAAATTTTGTACTAAAGGCAATTGCACATTAAAACCAAAAGCAACGTTTTTTATTCGTGTTTCAATGCCTGCGCCTGATAATAAAACATTACCGCCTGTTTCATTTATTTTTTCATTATGATTTTTGTTTGCACCTAAATTCTCAAACAACAGGCCAATGTTAGGACTTATACTAGCATTTTTATAACGAAAGGAATGAAAAATAAAAGTAGTTGTGCTAAAGCGATTACCAAATTTAAAATTACTTGCACTTTGATTTATCTTGTAATTTGCATTACTATTAATGCCCCAATTTTTTATTTTAATAATATACGTGGCATTAATTAAAAAGTCAAAACTACCTGTTCCTGGTTGCCTGCTTGCAGATGAAACTACTTCGCTTGTATCAACAATATAATTTCCTGTTGGCAATTTAATTCCACCACCAATCAATAACTGCTGACTTACTGTTGCGGTATCTTTTGTTAATGCCATTTTGTTAAACAAATTGTAGTTACCAAGCAAAGTAATATCGCCCAAACCACTGCTCTGCCTAATGCCATCATCTGTTAAAGAATGATTGGTGTTAAACGGAACAAATGATAATAATTGCCATCTCTTGCCTAATTTCATTCCTGCCAACACTTCGGTAGTTTGGTAAAAGTCGTTACTAAATTGTGTGTTGTCAGATTTAAGAACTGTATTAAAACTGCGGAAGGAATACCGCATACCTATAAAATATTTATTAAATTGCGGAAACGGACCAATGAAATAGTTGCCCGAACTACTGCCACATAAATCGCATGAAAAAGAAGGATAAACTGTAAAACTTATAAAAATAAATAGAAATAGTTTTTTCATTTTTAGATTACGCAGTTGTTTATTTATCTATTTTGTTTTTATTTGTTTTATAATTTACATGCTCTATATGATTGAGTTTAGCTTCTTCTATAGAATGGGATACAGAAAGGTCACTTTCGTTTGAAGACATTTCAGCAAGTGCAGAATAAAACTTATGAAGTATTTCCAATTCGTCTTCAGGTATATTCTCTACATCAACAAGTCTATTACTTGGCCCTTTTAATGAGGCTATTAATTCGTTTAACTTCATGTGAAGTGCCTTTGAATCTTTATTTTGTGCCCGTTGTATTAAAAATACCATTAAAAAAGTTACAATAGTAGTGCCAGTGTTTATAACCAACTGCCATGTATCAGAGTAGTGAAACAAAGGCCCCGTAATTACCCATACAAGGATAATGCCTAAAGCAATCATTAATGCGGGTGTTGAACCTGTAAACTCAATTACCTTGTGTGCAGCATTTTCAAAAATGCTTAATTTTTTCTTTTTCGAAGTCATACGTTTAATTATAAATTAAGTAGCTTAATTAAAAACAAAAGTAACTCTAATAA
This sequence comes from Bacteroidota bacterium, assembly GCA_043746065.1. Taxonomy (GTDB): domain Bacteria; phylum Bacteroidota; class Bacteroidia; order B-17B0; family Aurantibacillaceae; genus Aurantibacillus. Next base: position 14,095 of record JAYTRS010000228.1, read on the forward strand.
ACCATTAATTTTTTTAGTAAGTTTTAATATATTGCAACCTAAAGCCTCAAATATTTAATAGCAACAGGCGTATATTTACATTTAAACCATAAATATGCCTACTAATGAATTATTTTAAAAAACGCATACACGCATTTTGCCACGCCTTTAGTGGTTTGTTGGCAGCGTTTAAAGCCGAAGCGCATTTAAAAATTCATGTATTGGCCACAATTTTTGTAATAGCCTGTGGTGTTTATTTTAAAATTAGCAAAGCCGAGTGGCTAATGGTTATTGTATGTTGCGGGCTTGTAATTACTGCCGAATTATTTAACACTGCCATTGAAAAATTATGTAATGTAATTTCGCCACAACCCCACCCAACTATAAAGTTTATAAAAGATGTAAGTGCAGCCGCCGTATTAATACTTTGTATAATGGCCGTAATAATAGCAGTTCTAATTTTTGGGCAAAAAATAATTTAAGTTTTAATGGAGATAAAAAAAATCCGTACTGGTTACAACCAATACGGATTTTTTTTGAGTTAATTTTTTTATTATGATATTTTTACTGCTTCATAACATTTAAGTTCGCCCGAAGCGCCTAAAAATTCAGCATCAATATCTACCAAGCCTACTTTTTTAGTTTGTTCTTTGCTCATAGGTTTGTTTAAGTACCATCTATCATCTTGTAATTTTAGGTCAATATCCTTATCAACAATAACTTGGTTTAATTGTTTTTGAGTTAAAAACAATACACCCTCTTCATCATCTTCCGTTTCTGGGTTAAGTAAGGTACCAAATAATTTTAATTTAGGTACTTCGGGTTTGTATTTAAACTCTAAATCTGTTTGATCGTTAATTTCAATATATTTTATACCTACTATGTGAATTTCTGCCATTTTATTATAATTTTATGCAAGTTTAATAATAATTTACTTTAAAATACAGTTTTTTTATTAAAATATTTGAAGTTTATTTTACCAATTATTAAAGGCTTTGTTAAAAATATCTTCGGTTAATTGCCTGTAAATTTCGGTTATTAATTCAGTTTCAACGCTATTAATGGCTTTGCTTGACGAAAAATCGGCAAAGCGGGTAAAGCTTTGCTCAAAGCTTTTGCTGATTTCAAACTTATTTGTATATTTTACATTTACACTTATGGTAAGGCGGTTTTGGCCCGCTTGGTCGTTACTTTGTATGGCTATTGCCGAAATATTGTAATCAGATAAATAACCTTCAAATTGTAAATCGGCATTATTTTTAATTAAAGCTAAGCGTGTTTGTTGCGATACTACGTCGCGCATTTTTTCGGTAAAACGTTGCGATAAAGTGGGTGGCCCTAAGGTTGTGTTATTTGCAAACACAGCTACACTAATAGTTTTTGCTTCTAGTGGAATTGAAGCTCCACTTAAAGACACCGTAGGTTTACACGAAATTAAAAACGTAAAACTTATACTAATACATAAATATATAGCTAATTTAAATTTCAATAATAGCAAGGGTTATATCGTCGGTTTGTTCAAAATTTTGTTTAAAGGTATTTAATTTATTGGCAATTAATTCTTTTTGTTCTTCAAGTTTAAAATCAGCAGTTTCAATTAACCAATTTTTTAAATTTTTAGATTTTAATTTTTTTCCATCTTTCCCTCCAAATTGATCAACCAAGCCATCGCTATATAAAATAATTCTATCGGCTTTTTGTAAATCAAAACTTAACTCGGTAAAATTTTCGGTATTGTCAGATAATCCAATGGGTTGTTTATTGCCTTTTAGTTCTATTAATTCTTTATTCCTTAAAATATAAATAGATTGATTAGCACCTGCAAAATTTAATTTAGTTTCGTTAAACGAAATTAAAGCCACATCCATTCCATCTTTTTTATCGCTATCGCTTGATGAATTTAAACTATTTACGA
>JAYTRS010000229.1:0-5401 GCA_043746065.1 Bacteroidota bacterium
TTAAAAAAATTTGTTTAATCATGTTTCCAACAAAAAAAAATTGGTAAACTTTAAAACCAAAAAAAATGAAATTTAAATTTTTAGATGAAAAAAAAAAAGAATATATTGGTAGAATTATTTTATCGTACCAAGATACTAAGGGAACTGTAATTGTTATTCTTACAGATGACGGGAACGTTATTCATTTAACGCCAAGTTGTTTAGTGGGCGTAGCTGAAAACTAAAATAACAAATTTGTTATTTCAACAAAAAATTCATCGTTTAAAACCACAAAAAAAAATGGAAATAAATTCTTTAAATGCTAGATTAACATTTGATAACGCGCGCGCTTTATTAATGAAGAATGTTAGTCCCGAAATGGCATTACAGGCGCGTTTAACATCGTCTTATATTAGAAGTGAAATACTTTTAAATACTACCAACGCACAATACCCTATACAAACATTGATTAACCAACCAAATAACGCTAATGTTATTTTTAATACTGAAAAAAGATTGGCGTTGCAAGATTGGTTTATTGTATCACAAATTGGAGTTTTTTTAACAGCACCCGCCTCATTAATCGATGCTAGTTCAAAATTATTAACCTTCCCCGACCCTTCAGTATTAACAGGTGGTGGCGTTGCCGCGGCTTATTACGCTTTGTATAACGGTTTTTTAATGCTTACAATTAATAACGATAAAATATTACCCGAATGGGATTTGGACAGACATTTAGTGATACCATTTACGCAACCCGCTGCCAATGCTGGTTATACCGCTTCAAGTGTTAATTATGTAGGAAATAGAAATGGCAGTATAGATGGTTATTATCCATGTGAGCCAAATTTAATTTTTAACGGTGCTGCAAATTTAGATTTTAGCGTAAATATACCCGCCGCGCTTTCATTAAATTTTCCTTTTTCTAGGCTGGTAATAATTTTGAGAGGCGTTAAGGCTCAAAATATTACAGGCGTTCGATAAAACTGTGATTTGCTTTTAATATAACAGTTGGTTTTAGCCGTTTTAAAACCATAAAAAACGGCTATTTTTTTATACAACAAAATATATTTATCATGTTTGTAGCACCAAAATACCAACCAATAGAAATTTTAATACCATTGAATTTCACGGGGTTTCAAATACGTTTTACCGACCAACCCTCACTTCGAAATAAAAAAATAGTTGGTTTAGAAATATACCCGTTTGAAGTAATGCCTTATTCACCATTAACGCAAAGTGGAACTATTGCGACTGTTGATATAAAACTATTAACATTTGAATTTTTTGAGGGTAATATTCAAACGGTCAATAAAATACCTTCTATTAAATTAAATCGTATTCAACCAAATACCTCGAGCGCGTTTTATAACGATGTATTTGTAGTAAATAATTGGCAATTAACTTGGGATAAATGCAACATGTATGTTGCCAATAGTGGTTCTTTAAGTGCAACAAATAAAGTAGTCACAATTGGCGTTTATTACTACGATTAAAAAAAATTATTATGGCAGCATGGCGACCCGAATTGACAACAAAACAACAAGTAGTTGCGTTTTATGAAAATAACCCATTAGTTATTTATAGGGTGTTTGCAGGGGTGAAACCCGACATTAACGCGTTGCGCTGGGAGTATAATGGCGATAATAAAAACGAAGGGATTAATGAGCTTGATATGGCTTGCGAAGCTATATTAGCTAATCCAACTAATATAAATAGCTATACACTTCAATTAGTAAGGAGTGATAAAATTGTTAGAACAGGTGAACATAAAGCAGCAAAAAAAATAGAAGATGCAATAAACATAGTGTTTCAATTAAATTTTGCAACATCTATGCAGCCTAATATTGGTAACTACAACGAACAAAAAAATAGTAGTTTAGAAATCTTAATGCAAAAACAAATTGAGCAACAAAACACAATTATCAGTTTGCTTACTGCCAAGATACAGGGCATAGAAGATGACAGCGAGCCAATGCAAGAGCCTAAAATTGGCGAAAGATTAATGCAGCCTTTATTTCAGTTATTAGAAAGTCCGATAATTCAAAATGCTTTAGCTGAAAAAATAAGCGGTTTTTTTTCAGGTAATAAACAGCCTATGGGTATAGCTGGTATGACAGTAAGCGAGAATGATAGAATGATAAACGAAGCAATTACTATTTTAAAATTGCATACCAATAATTTAGGAATTGACTTAATGAAATTAGCAACCATTGCAAAAAATGATAGCAATCAATTTGCGATGTTATTAAAAATTTTGCACCAACAAAATTAGTATTATGCCAAACGAGCCAATATATGATGGTGTGCCAATAGGTAAATTAATTGACAAACCTATTTACGCAAAAAATGCAACAACAGGCTTTCAAAATAGCAGTTTGACAAAAATAAAACATCAGTATAAAAGTGGTGATTTTATTGGTAACTTATTTTCTTACGCTATTGTAGATGGCAATGTGTTGTTGTTGTTTTATACAACAAATATTGATTATAATAACTTTCAACCAACGTATGTAAAGTTGTTAAACGGCAATACAACAAGCCCCGACTTGCCACAAATTAAGCAGGATATTAAAGACGCAAAAAATGCCTCAATCGATGCCACAAAAACTACTTTACAAATCTATATAGAAAAGTATGCGCCATACATTGTAGGCGCATTAGTTGTTAGTATTGCGTTGCCCGCGATTGCAAATACAATAGAAAAAAAACGAATAGGAAGTATGACTAATAAAAATAAAAATTTGTTAGTAGGTGCAGGCGTGGTTGTTTTGCTCTTAGCGTTTAAAAAACCAAAACACCATACAAGCATTATTATTGCGCCAATAGAAGATATTACGGACTGGTCAAAAACAAATAATAATACAGTTAAACCACAAAAAAAGCCCATTATTTTAAGACCGCGCGCCACCGTTGAAGATATTGTATTGCAAAGTCAATTACACCAAATAAACGGTATCAACAAATATAAAAAAATACCTATAATTTGCTAGTTTTTAAAATCTAAAATAAGTTCGTTTGAACGGTAAAAAATAACCAATTCGCTAAGATAAAAATCTCAATTATGCCATTGCCATTATTAGAATTTAGAACGTTTATTACTGCTTATTCAATCGGTCAAGTGGTTGAAAGTAATTGCAATTCTATTACTTTTCTAAATACGGGTACAAACGTAATGAATGTTGAGAATGTAGCATTTCAACCTTCGCAATCCATTTCATTTAATGGTAATTTAGGTGAAATTACAAACCAATTTTTTAACCTATCTTTTACAGATATTGGCGGTATTAGCGAAGCAACCATATTTACAAAAAAATATTTGTTATGACTATAATAAAAAACGCTGTTGTTAATGCAGGCGGTAACCCTATTATGTTGCAAGGTTTATTAGTCAATCAACCTAATTATGGCGTAATAGGTCGTTTATATATTGCAACAGATACACTAGTAATATACCGCGATACTGGTACTTCATGGGCAATTTTAGGCGCTGTTTCATCCATCCCAAATTTAGACCAAGTTTTAACCGTAGGCAATTCATCCACAAAAGGGATTAGTTTAAATGTACCATTTAATACACCGTTTCAAATAGATATGGCATTATTTGGAACTAATTATCACTTTGAAATTAGAAACGGTGTATTATTATTACAAAATTTAAATTCATTATCAGCTGTATCAATACAATCTACGGGATTAAGTTTTTTTAATGGTGCAGCAAGTTACAATTTTACTTTTCAGTCATTAAGTGGAACTTTAGCACTATTAAGTAATTTGCCAAAATTTGGAACTTATATACCTACTTTAACACCGCAAAACAATTGTACAAGTGTTACCCTTATTAGTGCTGTTTATAGTAATATCAATAATTTATTGAATGTAAACATTGTAATGGATGTAAAGCCAACTGTTGGTGGTCTAACAACAGGTGTGCAGGGTATTACATTACCAAACACATTTACAACCTACACAATATACCAAGCCATAGGCGTTGCCTTTGATGTTACTACAAGCGCGGTTGTGGCTGCAAGCGGTGTAAGAAGTGCAACAGGCAATTCGATTATAGGATTTTTGCCTGTTACAAATAATGTACAACGGGTTTCAATAAATATATCTTTCATGGGTACACCGTAAAAAATTAATTATGGATTTTAGAAATAACCCAATTGCGCAATCTAATAGAGGTTTACGCAATAATAACCCGTTGAATTTGCGACCCGTAACTTTTACGTATAAAAACCAAACAGGTTTAGATAGTGCAGGTCACGCGATTTTTTTAAATATGATTGATGGAGTAAGAGCCGCGACATTAGAATTATATACACTTTATTTTGTTCATGGTTTTAAAACCTTATCACAGTTGGTACATGACATTGCGCCTTATAATGATGGCAATAATGAAGCGAGTTATGTAAGTTTTTTAAAAAATTACACTAATATAGGTAATGGCGATATTTTTTTAGATGCTACAAATATTGAAAAGGTTTTAAGGGCTTTTTTTAATGTAGAATTAGGGGTAAAATATGCCAATTTAATTACGCAATCAGATTTAAAAAATGGTATAAACGCGGCAAATAAAAAAGCATTGTTAGTGGCTGGTGCTGGTGGTGGTGGTTTATTAATTACTTTACTTATTGGCGTTTATTTAATTGCAAAAAAATAAATTCGCCAAGATTATAACAAATTTGGTTTTTTGTTTAAAATTGTACTACATTTGGTTTTTAAAAATAAACGCCATGCAAGATGCAATTAATTTAAGAGATTTTTTAATTAAGCAAAAACCATTGATTAATATAAATGATTTAGCAAAAAAATCAAAAGTTGAACAACGGTTAAGAAGATTTATTGGTAATAGAGTAAGTTATTTTGAAGATGCAAAAGCGGTAAATTTAGAATTAGTGAAGCTCTATGAAAGTTTAGACAAATATTTATTTGATAATGAAATTATAAAGCCCATTGGCTTATTCAAATAGTTACAGTTTGCGGTGGCGTGGGCTGTATCCCGTTCGGCGTCTTAATTTTAGACAAAAAAGAAAGTTGCTAGGGTGCTGGTAAGCCAGCACCCGAATAACTTAAAAAAAATGATTTGTGAAAAGTAAAACAATAATTATTTAACAAAAAAAAACACAACAGGTAGAAACTGTTGTGTTAAAAAATATAATATCAACCAAGATGTTACGCAACAAAAATACAAAGTTTAGCAACAAGTTTAACCATGTTGCTAATTATATTTCTCAACGTTCACATAGTGAGAAAATAGCATGTAATATAAAGCCCATTGACAAGGGTTTTTTTTATGCACCTACCTTACTACCACTTAATAACTTATTCGCCAAAATAGAGCCACTAGACCATAAAAAAACAATAAGGCGTTGCAAACGGTTATCTAAAACTACAAACCAAGATTACTCGAAACGCTTTA
>JAYTRS010000230.1:0-5388 GCA_043746065.1 Bacteroidota bacterium
TATCTTCTAATTTTTTAAGTTTACGTTCTAAGTATATTAAAAAGGCAACAATGGCTATAAAAATCATAGCAATTACTGTAATAACTACATAAATTTTACCATCTTGCCTAAACGCATCGGCCATTTGAGGCTCAGAAGTAGTTTGTGCTTGTGTTATAAAAGCAATACACATCAATAAAAGTGTAGTTATTTTTTTAATCATCTAATGTAGTTTTTAGGGTACTTATTCTGTTTTTAATTTCAAAAAGCCAGCAGCTAAATAATATCCAACCTATTACAGCAGGGTAAAAAATTAAACGCATACCATTATCCATATCGTATTTTGCAAAAGCGGGATTGCCACCATTACCAGGGTGTAACGAGTCGGTTAAACGCGGTAATACCATAATAAATACATTCATCATTACAAAAGCAAATACATTATACACCGCACTAATTTTGGCGCGTTTTTGTTCATCATCAATACTGCTTCGTAAAATAAAATAAGCCATATAAATTAAAATACTAATGGCTACGCCGTTTAGTTTTGGGTCTTCAAACGTCCACCACGTGCCCCAGGTAAATTTTGCCCACAAACTGCCAGTGGTAATACCAGGAAGGGCAAAAAAGAAACCAACCAAAGCAGCATTATAGGCTTTAGAGTCGTTTTTTAAAGTGTTTTTTTGTAAAGCTATTAGGCTGTAAACTAACGAAACGCTCATCATAAACAACATTGCAAACCAAATGGGCACATGGTAAAATACATTGCGAATGGTTTCGTTTAAAATATCTAAACGTGGTACTTTATTTAATAAACCAAAAATAAGGGTATAGCTTATTAAAATTACGGCAAGTATTTTATACCAATGTTTCAAACTAAAGTTTTTTGCTATTTGTTTTGTTAGGGGCAAAGATACTAATTATTGGGTATTATTATAAACCCACAACTCACAAAATATATATTTAATAATTTGCATACTAATTTTAAATATTATACGTTTATATTTGTGTAACCTAAAAAATAATGCTTAAGCTTTTAAAATTTACGGTAGTAGTTGTTTTTGTACTTAACCTTGTTTCGTGTAAAAAAGATAAATTAATTACCGATTCAAGTGCAAAAATTCGTTTTTCGCAAGATTCGGTATTGTTTGATACCGTTTTTACCTCTGTGGGATCAAGTACCCGAAACATTCGCGTAATAAATAATAACAGCCAACGAATAAAAATATCAAACATACAATTACAAAATGGCAATGCATCGCCTTTTATAATTAATGTAGATGGAAGCCCCGGCAAAACCTTTACCGATATTGAAATTGCTGCTCACGATAGTATGTATGTATTTATACAAGTAAACATAAACCCCAATGCTAGCCCAGTTATATCGCCTTTTATTATTAGCGATAAATTAATTTTTACCGTTAATGGCAATACACAATCATTAAACCTTGAGGCCTGGGGGCAAAATGCCTATTACCACCGCCCCACCAATGCTATTAAATTTAAAGATGGAACGTACTTGGCGTATTCCTTAATAAGTTCAACTCCGGGAGTAGATACTACTTGGCTAAAAGATAAGCCTCATGTTATATACGGTTATTTAGTAGTGGATAGCGCCCAAAAATTAACCATTAATGCGGGCATACAAATTTATATGAATTATAAAGCCGGGTTTTGGGTTTACAAAGGTGGGCAATTAAAAGTATTAGGGCAAAAAGATATGGAAGTTGTTTTTCAAGGGGCACGAAAAGAAAAAGACTATACTGACGAGCCAGGGCAATGGGATAGAATTTGGATTAACGAAGGAAGCGACAATAACATAATTGATTATGCCATTATTAAAAATGGCTACATAGGCTTGCAAACTGAAGTGATTGGCAATACCATAGGGGGCTTAGGCCGATTAAAATTAACCAACACCAAAATACAAAATATGAGTAAGTGGGGGCTGTATAGCTTGGCATATCATATTTATGGTGGCAATAATGTAATTAGTAATTGCCAAGAACAGAGCTTAAACATTGAGTTGGGCGGGCAATACACTTTTTTACAATGTACGTTTGCTAATTTTTGGAATAAAGATAAACCCCGCGATAAACCAACCGTAAATATTACCAATTATACCGCCACTCAAGTATTACCCTTAGATAGTTGCTATTTTGGTAACTGTATAATTGATGGTACCCTGGCTAACGAACTTAATTTAGATTTAAATTACACCAACCTTAGCTACCAACCCAAACCCATATTTAGTAATAATTGGCTAAAAACCAATAATAGCGTGGCTACAGCCAGTGTGTATATAAATGTAAAAACAGGCGGCAGTTTAAATTATAGAAATAAAGGCGCCTACGATTTTACCTTACCCTTAAGCGAAACACAAGCACAAAACTTCAGCCATCCAAAAGCAACGGCAGATGCTACTAAATTTTTATTAGATTTAAAAGGGGCAGCTCGCAATACAACCTCTGTAACGGTTGGGGCTTACGAGGTTAATTAGTAATATATAATTTACTGCTTTGCAAGCTAATTAAATTACAAAACTGCTTTGATAAATTTTTCTTAAATACTATTTTTGCCTTTCTTTTTGCTACCATTAAAAAGAAACAAAAAATCACCGCTTATTAATTTTATAATTGTTTGTCACATTGAGCGAAGTAGAAATGCGGATAGTTAATTCGTCGTTTGCTGGATTGGGGTAAATATTCACATCTGCTTCGACTCCGCTAAGCGTAACAAGACCGACAAAAGTAGAAGATGTGAGAGGAAAATGAAAAAGGTAAAATGGGTGATGAGAAAAGTATTTCTCCCCTTATCCATTTTACCTATTCTTTTCTGTTAGTAAAAAAGTGTTTCTTTTAACCCTACTTAATAGTACTTAGTACCTCTTTATTTACAGTAACCTTATATTTGTTTTTAAGGTAGGTTAACCATTCTTTTTCTAAATAGTTTTGGTAATCGGCGGTTACAAGGCCACGGCACTCCGGTAATGTTTTTGGCGATTTTGGCGAAATTTTATTTACTACCAACACCAATACTTTGTTTTCTTTTTCGTCTTTAATATCCTTATCAGCAATACCTTGTTTCCAATTAGCATCTACGTTTTTGTTTTCGCCTTTTAGGTAAGTCACATTTTCTACGGCTACATTTAATTGCGATGTTTTATTTAAAGTCGCTACAATATCTTTTTCTTCTTTCTTTTCTTTTAAAAGTTTACGTAATTCTTTAGCTACTTTATCGTTTAAACATTTGTAGGTGCTAACGTCGGCACGCTCATCCCACATAAAGTTAGTTTTGTTTTTTTCGTAATATTCTTTTAGGCCTGTTGTATCTTTTACGGCTTTGCTCCACACTTTTTGGTCGGTAAGGTCAAATAATAAAATACCATCGCGGTATTCGCGCAATAGGTTTCTAAAGTCGGCGTATTTTTTTTCTAACTGTGTATCTTCATAATTTACAATACACTCTTCTACCCAGGTTTTGTACATTCCTTTAGTAAGTTCGTTCACGTCGGTAGGGCTTCTAAAAGTCATTTGAGTTTCTAAAAACTTAGCAAATTCGTTTTGGGTATATGATTTACCAGCTAGGTTAAAAATTTCTTTATTTCCTAATTTTGCTACTTTATCGGCTTTCCAAGTAGCTTTTAAATAGGTTGTATCCATTGCTTTACACAATTCATCACGATTTTTAATCGTTTCTTTAAAATTGTTTTCCTTTTTAATGCGTTCAATTAAAGCGGTACGCCCCATTTGCGAACGGCTATCGCGGGTAACTTGTGTTTTTAAATCGTTTTTAGCTTCGGCAAATGGCGCTAATGTTTTTAAATCTAATCGTTTAATAATATGCCAGCCATAAGTTGTCAGTACAGGTTCACTATAATCGTTATTGGCTTTTAGGGCAAAGGCAGCATCTTCAAAACTTTTAGGCAAACGCCCACTTTTAAATGGTTGTAATTGTCCACCACGGTCGCTGGTTTGTTTATCATCACTAAATTGGCGGGCTAAGTCTTCAAAATTGCCGCCGGCTTTTAGTTTTGCATAAAGTTCATCTATTTTAGTTTTTGCGTTTGCTTTATCTTGTTCGGTAGCATCTTTTCCAAATTTTGACATAATATGAGCTGCAAACATTTCGCCACAATAAGCACGTTTATCGTACACTTTTAAAATATGGTAACCAAATTTTGTGCGTATTACAGGGCTAACTTCGCCTACTTTAGTGTTGTAAGCAGCATTTTCAAAAGGGTACACCATATTCATGGCGGTAAAGTAATTTAAATCTCCTTTGTTATCTAGGGCACTTGGGTCGTCGCTTGTTTTTGGTGCTATGTCTTGAAATTTATCGGTTGCATTTTTATAATACTCGGCTAAGTTTTTTACGGCGTTAAATTTAGCTTTATAAAGGCTACTATCTTTACCTTTTAGAGTTTTTGCAACTTCTTGTGTGTTTTTTAAAAGTTTATCGTAGTTAGCTATTTCGGCTGCGGTAGGTAGTTTTCCTAATGTAGCATTACGTGTAATGTGGGCGCGTGTCCAAGCTTCTAAAGTATCCTTAGGTAGGGCAGTTTCATCTACTCTAAATAAAATATGGCTGGCACGAACTTCGTTTTTCATACGTTCGTAAACTTCGGTTAATAGGTTTTCGTTGGTGTTTTTATCGGTTAAATAGGGTGCTGCTAATTGGCGGCGGTAGCCTGCTAGTTCGGTTTTAAAAGAGGTAAGGGTATCTAAACCCATGCTTTCGGCTTCAAATACTTTGCTTTTAAATAACGAAAATAAATCAACATATTCGTTAACTGATTTGGCATTTGTACTAACTTCTTTACCATTGTTTTTGCGATACACGGCTTCAAATTCTGATTTAGAAATTGGCTTGTTATTAATCGTCATTACGGTAGGTTCTTGTGCTTTTGACGATAAAAAAATTACGGATGTAATTGCTAAGGCAACAATTTTAGATGTGTTCATATACTTTTTTAAATTTTTGAGCGAATGTAGTAAATTTTATTTGTTATGGAATGTTGTTAACGCAGATTAATTATGATTATTATGATTAGTAATTTAACTGAAGGGTATTTAAACAGATTTATTTTTTATTTAATAGTTCTTCTAACTTAGCGTCTAATTCCGCACCGCGAAGGTTTTTACCTACAATTTTACCATCTTTATCTACCAACACGTTTGCCGGAATGCCCGTAACGCTGTATAATTTACCTGCTTGGTTTCCCCAGCCTTTAAGGTCGCTTACATGATCCCAGGTTAAATTATCTTTTGCAATGGCGCCTAACCATTTGTCTTTATCTTGGTCAAACGAAACGCCTAATACTGTAAAACCTTTATCTTTGTATTTGTTGTAGGCTAATACTACGTTAGGATTTTCCATACGGCAAGGGCCACACCAGCTTGCCCAAAA
>JAYTRS010000231.1:0-1635 GCA_043746065.1 Bacteroidota bacterium
GTATAATTCGCCATCCACTCCAAAACGTTGTTTTTGAAGGTCTTTTACTTCTTTTTCTTTGTTAATAATTTCGTTTTCGCGTTTCTTTTTCATGTCTTCAGTTAAAAGAATTGCATCGGCTTGGTAGGCTTTATAAAGTTTATCAATTTCGGTATATTTTGTTTCAATTTCTTTTTGCCATTGTATACTTGTTTTATCTAATTCGCTTTGTGCCGCCTTATATTCGGGTATTTGTCCTAAAATATAATCGGTATCTACATATCCAAATTTTGCAGCCGTATTTTGGGCATTTACAGTAAGTGTACTTATTGCAATAATTAATATTAAAATTATTTTTTTCATTTTTTTTGTATTATAAATTATAGGCATATAACGTGCCAAATTACAAATTATGCACTAATTAACTAAACTTAACACAAAGAAAGTAAATTTATATAAAATAAAAAATTTACTCTTTACCACAAATGCCTAAATTATCTTAAAAAATGGTAATTTTTGTGTGGGTTTTATTTTTTAAGGTGTTGAAGCAATTAATTTTACAATAAACTGGCTCATCATTATAGCCACTGTGCAGCTAAAAAATACAACAATTAATCGCGCTCCATTTTTATAACTAAAACTTAAATGGCAAATTGTAAAGCCTATTGTAATTAAAAAGGGTATTAAACTTGCATTAAAAACTAAACTTTGGGCAAAATTACCTTTTAATAAAGCAATAAAAGCCCTTTGCATGCCGCAACCAGGGCAATCTATTCCCAAAAATAATTTAAATGAACAGGTAAATAAATGTTGCTCAAAAAATTGTAGCATTTTAATGTAAAGCACCCATGCGGGCCAAATTAAAGGCTAAAGTGCCAAATATTGCCACCATTATTATTATATAAACAATAAAAAGTGCACCACAACTTATTCCAATTATAGCACATATTCTCCCTGCTTTCATATTTTTATACGATGCTAAAGTATAAGCATTTGGATTTGATAAATACAATTTATTTGCCCCAGAAGCCAAAACAATTGATATAATTCCTAAAGCGATAGCAATTATGCCATAACACCAACAAAGTACAATTGATAATATGCCTAACACCAAAACGCCTACACTGTTTGGTAAGGTTACTTGGCCATTACCACCAAGATTTTGATTAAAATTATTGTACGGATTTTGATTGTTATCAACCGGTGTGGTATTATTTGTGTCGTTTACGTCCATTTTAGTTTTATTTAATTTATTTGTTAAAATTATAAAAATAATTAGGATAAAAAAATAATGAAATATAAATAGTGTTTATTAAAGGTTAATTGTTTAAACTATTTATATAATTAGCAATTTTTAGACAATATTATTGTAACCTTTATAGTGTAAGGCATTTTAAATTAATAGTTGGATAAACCAGAAAATAATACTCAAAAAAAATCTATTCTAAAAAAAATACTAAAGTTTTTTATGTGGTTTTTTATGGCTTTAATTTTATTAATTATTGCCGCAATAGCCTTAGTTTTTATTTATGAAAAAGATGTAAAGGCTATAATAATTAAAGAACTAAATAAAAATTTAAAAGCCGAAGTTGTTATAAACCCAAGTAATATTGATATACTATTATTAAATCTTTTCCCGATTGCTCTTTACAATTT
>JAYTRS010000232.1:0-1634 GCA_043746065.1 Bacteroidota bacterium
CGTTAGCATTATTTATTTCTTATCTAGTGCCTATAATTATAATTAGCAAAACAAATACAGATGATAAAGTAATTGATGCCAATAATTATACAGATGTAACAAATCAATTAATAAGCTATGGTATTCCCATTGCTTTTTTTTTGTCAGGATCTTTGGCATTATCTGTAAACGATAGATTTTTAATTACCCATATTATTAGCGAGAAAGATGCCGGCAATTATTCTGCTATATATGATATTATTAATAAAGGAGTAATAGCAGGTTTTTCGCCCCTTTTAATTACATTTTTCCCAGTAATAGCCAATTTGTATAATAGCGGTAATATAAAAGAGGCAAAAGAAAAATTAAAAAAACTGATTTTATTAGAATTTTTTTTACTTGTTATAGGACTAATAATATTGTATTTCACTTGTCCATATATTATAAAATATGTATTAAAGTTAAATACAAGTAATTATGAGTTTGTTTTAATTAGTTGTATTCTTTTTGTTGGGGTTTGCTTGTGGCAACTTGCTAATTTGTTTCATAAACCATTAGAGCTACAACAAAAAACTAAATTTATGGCCATAGCGGTTTTTGTTACTTTTTTTGTAAACCTAGTACTAAATTTTTTTCTGTTATCATATTTCAAAACAATTATTTGGGCATCAATTACAACTTTAATTAGTTCATTATTCTATATTATTATAATACTTGTAATTACAAAATATAAAAAGCTACAATTAAATTTAATAGAAAAAAGTTGAAATGGTAAAATCGCTTTCTGTGTTTCTAAAAAGTTACCCCTTAAACATAATTTTTTGGAAATTATCGTGCAAACTATTGGGGCAAGAAATTCCAATTATAGAGCAACTTATAACACATTTAAAAAATAAAGATGGAATAGAAATAGGTGGGCCAAGTGCAATATTTAAATCCACTGGTTTTTGTCCAATTTATGTAAGTATACATGCCTTAGATGGAGTAAATTTTAGTAACAACACATTGTGGGAGACAAAATTAGATGCGGGTGCAACGTATAAATTTGAAAATAAATTAGGTAATCAATACATAGCTGAAGCTACAGACCTGCCAGTTGAATTTACTAATAAATACGACTTTGTATTAAGTTGTAATAATTTAGAACATATTGCAAACCCAATTAAAGCCTTACAAGAATGGAAACGCATTATAAAAGACAATGGATTGATATTATTAATTCTGCCAAATAAAGCATCTAATTTCGATCATAAAAGACCATGCACAACCTTGCAACACCTTGTTAGTGATTATGAAAACGAGACAACCGAAGACGATATAACACATCTTGAAGAAATATTGCAACTACACGATTTAAGTAGAGATCCGATGGCGGGTACATTTAATGAATTTAAAATTAGGTGTTTAAATAATATAAACATAAGAGGTATGCATCATCATGTATATGATTTAAATGTACTAACAAGTGTACTTGATTATTGTAATTTACAAACATTACTAAAATATAGTAGTAAAACCGATCACTTTATTTTAGCCCAAAAGCTTAATACCTAGTTACATGAATACATATAAAAAATTTATTTTATAAAAAATTATGATAGAGGCATTGGTTGCATTAAGCATATCATTATTTATATTTTTAATTAATTTTTTTA
>JAYTRS010000233.1:0-5364 GCA_043746065.1 Bacteroidota bacterium
CTAAAGCCGCCCAAGCAAACGATTATTATAAAGATTTTACACCTGCTACAACTGGTAAGCCAGAGTTTTTTACTATTGAAAACGAAAACATAAAAGCCACTATTTTAAATAAAGGTGCGCAAATTGTAAAAGTTGAATTAAAAAATTACCATCGCTCTGGTAAAAAAGAATCACTCATTTTATTTGATAACGATAGTTTAAATTTTTCGTTATTACTAAACGCATACGATCGTTCGCGATTTTTTAAAACCGATAGTTTTTATTTTAAATCGGCTACAAAAACAGCCAATAGCATTGTTTTAAAATTAGAAACCAGTAAGCCAGAAAGTTATATTGAGTTATCGTACTCCTTAAAACCAAAGGATTATAGTGTAACTTCCGAAATACATTTTGTAGGCATGCAAAGCATTATTTCGCAAACCGAAGACCAATTACAATTAAGTTGGAAAATGCTTTACCCAAGCCAAGAACAATATATAAGTAAAGAAAAAGAAGCGGCTACTATTTATTACAAACAAACCATTAATAGCCCCGATAACATTAGCCCACTTAAAAGCGAAGAAAAAGAACTGAACGATGCAGATATTAAATGGGTAAGTTTTAAACAACAATTTTTTAACGCTACTATTATTGCCGATAACGAATTTTTAAAAGGTGGTAGTTTTGTAAAATTAGGCGAACGCCCAAATTCAGCCACCGTTGTAAAGGCCGTAGCAACAGAGTTAGGCATACCTTACAAACATTTACCAAACGAAAAATTTGGCTTTAAATTTTATTTTGGCCCAAACCATTATAACACCTTAAAAGAATATGGTAACGAGTTAGAAAAAATTGTACCTACTGGTTGGAGCATCTTTAGCTACATAAATAAATGGATGGTAATACCATTATTTAATAATTTAGGTAGCATTAATATGGGGATAGTAATTTTAATACTAACCCTTATTGTAAAAATAATTTTACTACCAATTGCTTACAAAACCTATATGAGCGGGGCGCGTATGCGCGTATTAAAGCCCGAAACCGATGCTTTAAACGCTAAGTACGAAAAGAACCCCGACCCTATGAAAAAACAACAAGAGCAAATGGCCTTGTATCGAAAAGCGGGCGTTAATCCATTAAGCGGTTGTTTACCTATGTTGCTTCAATTTCCTATTTTAATTGCCTTGTTTGCTTTTTTACCCGCTGCTATTGAGTTACGCCAACAAGGTTTTTTATGGGCCGATGATTTAAGTACTTACGATACTGTTTTAAATTTTGGACAAATACCTTTTATTAGTTGGGCCTATGGCGACCACGTAAGTTTATTTGCCGCCTTAATGTTTGTAAGTACCATTATTTACACTTACATGAATAGTAGTTTAATGCCACAGCAAAATGCACAAATGCCCGGTATGAAATTTATGATGTATTTTATGCCTGTAATATTTTTAGCGGTAATGAATAAGTATGCTGCTGGCTTAAGTTGGTATTATTTTTTAGCAAATATGTTTACCTTTTTACAAAACTACGCTATGAAATTTATTATTAAAGATAGCGGCATTAGAGCCACCTTAGAAGCCAACATGAAAAAACCTGCCAAAAAAGGTGGGTTTGCCCAACGCTTAGAAGATATGGCAAAACAACGCCAGCAACAACAAATTGGCGGAAAGAAAAAGTAGATTTTAAGAGGGGTAGCGCCGTAAAATGCAGGATTAAAGAGGCATAAACTAGGTCTTGCTAAAGCATAAAAATTAATTATGTGCTTACAATAAAATTTTGTTTTAATCAATTTTTATTTTTTCTTTGTTAAATGATTAAACGCTTTATTAAAAGTAGCCTTGTAGCTACTTTTTTAATACTATTGTGCCTAAACCCATTTAAGGGTAAAGCTCAAAACTCATCCAGCGATGCGGGCTCTATACATGGTAATTTTCAAATAGATGCGCAATATTACACCCCCGATAGTTTAATTGGTGCGCCCAAAGTGCCCGAAAAAATGCTATCAAACGCTTATGGAAATATAAATTACCAAAAAGATAAATTTAGTGCCGGTGTGCGTTACGAGGCTTACAACAACGTTATGCAAGGCTTTGATAGCCGTTACAAAGGTCAAGGCATTACCAATAGGTTTGTTCGTTACCAAGATAAATTACTAGATATTACTATTGGTAATATTTACGAGCAGTTTGGTAGCGGTTTGTTGTTTAGAACCTATTATGAGCCCGGCTTGTTGTACGATAATTCGTTAGATGGTATTCGCGTTATATCTAACCCTTACAAAGGCTTTACCTTTAAAGCACTGGCTGGTAAGCAACGTAGTTTTTTTACTGTTGGGCAAGGCATAGTGCGCGGTTTTGATGGCGAATTAAACGTAAACGAATTGTTAGATTCCTTAGCAAAAAACATTAAAACCAAAGTCATTTTAGGCGGTAGTTTTGTTAGTAAATACCAAGCCGACCAAGACCCTAACTTTAAACTGCCCGAAAACGTTGGTAGTTATGGTGGGCGTATAAACATTATTAGAGATGGTTTTAATTTTTATGGCGAATATGTTATTAAAGAAAACGACCCTAGTGCAGCAAACGCAGTAACAGCAGGTGGTAAAAATTATTATAGCTACAAACAAGGCGATGCCGCTTTTATATCCAGTTCGTATGCTACTAATGGTTTTTCGTTTTTAATACAATTAAAACGTATAGATAATATGAGTTATAGAAGTGATAGAGATGCCACACTCTCTAACCTATTAATAAATTATTTACCTGCTACTACTAAACAACACACGTATTTAATGCCCGCTTACAGCCCTTATGCCACACAACCTGTGGGCGAAGTGGGTGGCTTAGCCGAATTGCAATACAAGTTTAAAAAGGGCACCTTGTTGGGTGGAAAATATGGTACCGAAATTACTTTAAACTACTCGCACGCTAGCGGTTTAAAACAAATTGGGGTAAATGATAGCACTACCAATTCAACACTCTATAAAACAAGATATGAAGAAGTTGGAAGTGATTATTACCACGATTTTTTTGTAGAGATCAATAAAAAATTCTCTAAAAAAGTAAAGGCTACTTTTATGTATGCTAACCAATTTTATAATAAAAACATTGTTCAATTTGGTTCTAAAAATGCAGGTTATAATAATATCATTTCCAATATTGGTGTTGTTGATATTACTTATAAATACAAATCTAACGGTACTATTCGCCTAGAAACCCAAGGCTTATTTAGAGATAATAAAGACACTTTAAATTTAGGCAGTTGGGCTACAGCCCTAGCAGAGTGGACACCAAACTCACATTTTTTTGTTGCCGTTTTAGATCAATATAATTATGGTAACCCCGTAAAAAATTTACAATTGCACTATTTATTGGTAACTGCTGGCTATAGCAATGGGCCGCACCGTATAAGTTTTAGTTATGGTAAGCAACGTGCAGGTATTTTTTGCGTAGGTGGAGTATGTAGAACCGTACCAGCCAGTAATGGCTTTGCTATTTCAATAACCAGTAGTTTTTAAAAAAAGATTAGATTTTTTTTACTATATTTACTTATAAATTAATACACAATGAAAAAATTAATTTTAATGAGCACCGCAGTACTAGCAATTTGTTTTACAAGTTGCGATAAAGTAACAAACCCAATTGTTAACAGTGGTACTGCCCCTACCCCAACTACAAATACCGATGTTAGAAAAGTTTTAATTGAAGATTATACTGGGCAAAAATGTGGTAATTGCCCACCCGCTGCTGCACAAGCAGAAGCTCTAATTAACCAATACCCTGGTAAAGTAATTGCTATTGCTGTACACTCTGGGGATTTTGCTAAGGTTTTTCCACCTACTTTTCCAACCTCATACACCACACAAGCAGGTGTTGATTGGAATGGCGCTTCGGGCTTTAATATTAGCAATGGGCTTGGTAATCCAAATGGCATGATAAATAGAAAAGATTATGGTAGTGGTTTAGTAAAAAAAGAAACGGCTTGGTCAACCTACACAGGTTTAGCCTTAAACGATACTTATATTTTAAAATTAAGCTTAACCCCAACTTACGATGCTGCCACTAGAATTTTAAATACAGCCATAAAAGCTAAGTTTAAAACTCCTTTCGCTAGTAATACAGTAATTACCTTAGTTATAACCGAAGATAGTATTATTGGGCCACAAAAAGATTATACCAAAAACCCCGATGTGATAACAAATTATGTATTTATGAATATGCTTCGTGGTGATATTAATGGGTCGTGGGGTACAGTTTTAAAAAATGCACCCATTGTAGCCAACGATTCGATAAGTACATCGTTTAATAATTTTAGCATTAATAGCATATTTAACGATAAACAACTTTATGTAGTAGGTTTTGTGTCTGATGTCACTACCAGAGAAGTACTTCAGGTTGAAAAAGTAAAAATTAGGTAAATTATACCTCCATTAAATTACCACATTTAAAATGCTGTTGCGGGCAAGCCTTATACCCATGCAAGCCACAAGGTTTGCAGGCTAAGTTTTTAACTTCTATAATTTTACTATCATCGCTTAATGGGCCAAAACCAAACTGAGGCACCGTGCTTGTAAAAAATGCTGTAACAGGTGCATTTACAGCCGATGCTAAATGCAAGGGCGCACTATCGTTTACATAATTACGCTGTGCTTTTTGCATTAATGCACACGATTGTAGTAATGATAATTTACCAGCTAATACCTGTATATTAGGATGTTTACTTTGTTGTTTTATTGTAGTACATAAATCAACATCGTTGGGCGCACCTAACAAATAAATAATAGTGGTAACATCCATTTTAGTAATTAACTCCACCCATTTATAAATAGGCAATTGTTTTGTAAACCATACCGAAGCTGGCGCCATACACACATATTTTTGTGTTAAATAGGGTTTAATCGCTGCTTCATCAACAATACTGGGGTATAATTTTGGTTTAAAAACGTTAGTATCTGTAAAGTCTTGTACTAATTGATTGTAGCGTTGGGTTTCGTGCAAACCATTTCCAATACTATGTTTTACGGTAAAATTAAATAAAAACGAAAACGGGTTTTGGGTGTAACCCGCCATAAATTTAGCCCCACTAAAGGCGGTTAAAAACCCTGAACTAGCGTAACGATGGCAGTTAATAACGCAATCGTATTTGTTTTTTCTGATGGTAAATAATAGCTTAAATAAGTTTTTAAACTTTTGTTGTTGCTTATTCCAAACTAAAGTTTCTTTTAAAAATGGATGCTTAGCGTACACCGCCTCGTTACCCTTACGCACCAATATTGTAATAGTAGCATTCGCAAAATGGTGATGCATTTTTTCAATCATGCTCGAGGCTAATATGGCATCGCCAATAAATGCAGTTTGTATAATTAATATGTTTTTGTAGGTA
>JAYTRS010000234.1:0-5347 GCA_043746065.1 Bacteroidota bacterium
GGCTAGACTTTAATTCAAAGGTACAGGTATTTTGGCTTGATGAAATTAATGTAAAAATATAATCTCTTGCAAAACCATGTTGCGTTAATTTATAGTTTGTATTGTCAAAATTATAAATATCATTTTTTAATTTACCAACTATTGGAAACAAAACAGGTGCATGTCTTTTCCATTCTTCATCAGCTTGCCAAATAAATTCGGTTTGTTGTTTATTTTTAATGCTACAAATTTCAGCGCCAAAATGATTTATTTTTACGCTTAGTTTTGAAGATGTTAAGGTACTGTGCATTCCAAACAATTTACAAAAATATTACACCTTCAATTTCAGAAACTTTTTTATACACTTCAATAATTTCATCAACGCCTACTACCACTACTTTGGCTGTAATACTTGTATATTTCCCATTTCCGCTTTCTTTCATATGAATATCTGCATCGGTTTCAAATAAATTTTCTATTAATGCAATTTTTCTATTATCGCTTTGAACGATGAATTTGTACATATACACACTAGGGAAAGTAGTAGTTTCTTCAAGTTTCTTTCGCAAAGTTACAAGCTCTTGCTCTGTCATATTATTTATTCAAAATAATGATTATAAATAAGTACTAAACCAAAAATAATTAATAAAGCACCTGTTATTCGGTTAATTAAGAGCATTATTTTATCGGTTAAAAATTGTTTTAATTTTGTAGAAGCCGATATTTTTCCTAATTCAACTAACAGTACCAAGCCTAAAGTAATACTAAAATAAATTACCATTTTAATTACGGAATAATCTAAGGTTTTACTTACTGCTGTTACATTTCCTAACCATAAAATCCAAACAGCAGGATTTAACATATTTAAAAAAAAGCCTTTTAATAACATGGTTTTAGTAGATGGTATTTTTATTTCAATCGTTTCACCTTCATTTTTCGCTAAGGGTTTTCTAAAATATAGGGCGCCAAAAATAATTAATAAAATACCTGCTAAAATCCCCATAAAGCGTTGATTTTTTTCGTCTTGTATTAAATTAGTAGCGCCAAAATGCACTAAAAATATGATTAAAATACATAAAAAAAAGTCGCTTAAAACTACACCAACAGCCAATAATGAGCCCGTGCGATACCCATGTTTAATGCCAGTATTTATAAGGGCAAAAAATGCTGGGCCAAACGAAAAAGTAAGGAAAAGTACAATTAAAATTGTTTGATATATTAAACTTAAAATCAAGTAAGGTTTATGTTTTTAGTTTCTAAAAAAGCCAACCACTCGTTTAAATGCTTGCCTTTTAATACCCGCGGAAATTTACTTTGCCCACCTAATTTATTTTTACTTGCTAAAAAATCAACAAATAATTGATTGGGTAATACCGTAACAATTACTTCTTTTATGGCATGAGTACGTTCAACAGCATAATCATCATTTAATACCTTTAAATGTGAATCTATTTTTTGTTTAATAATTTCAGAATCAATTAGTTTATCAGTACCAACAAACCAATGGTGTGCAAAAAGGCCTTGATGGGGTTTGCCTACCACGCAAAATTCATTAATATTTATTCCTAAATCAATTGAGGTAAGTTTAATTGCTTGGTTCATATTATCAACACTTAAGTGCTCGCCACATAAACTTAAAAAATGTTTAGTGCGTCCTGTAATAATAATTTCGCAACGTTTTAAATTTGTAAACTTAATAGTATCACCCACTAAGTAACGCCAAGCTCCGGCACTATTACTAACAAGCATGGCATATTCTTTACTTACCTCAACTTCATTTATTATAAGTGCTTTTGCATTTGGTTTTATATTTCCATCCGCATCAAAATTTTCTTCATTAAAGGGCACAAACTCAAAAAATAATTTATTATCAGTCATTAATTTCATAGCCTGTTGAGCGTTTGGTCTTTCTTGATATGCAAAAAAACCTTCACTTGCCATGTAGGTATCTAAGTAAATAATTGGCTTTCCACACAAACCGTCGATACTTTGCTTATATGGATGAATAGCAACGCCACCATGAACATATACTGCTAAATTTGGCCACACATCGTGTATGGTTTTTACGTTGTATTTTTTAATGATACGTTCAAACACAATTTGTATCCACGCGGGTACACCACAAATAAATCCAACATTCCACGATTTTGCGTTATCTACAATTTCTTGTAATTTATTTTCCCAATTTGTTAAACCTCTAATATCAGGGCCAGGTAATGTAAAACTTTGAAACCAGCGAGGTTGTGTACCTGTGGTAATACCGCTTAAATCTCCACTAAAATAAGTACCATTAAAATTTAAATTAGTACTGCCGCCAACAAATAAAATTTCAGTTTCATATTGTTCTTTCGTAAAATTAAAATGTTTGGTTGATAGTACTTGTTTTAAGGTGCCTTTTTGAATGGATTTTAAAAGATCTTTTGTAACCGGAATATGTTTACTTGCTGCTTCAGATGTACCCGAACTTAAAGCAAAATAATTTATTTTTCCAGGCCAACACACGTCGCGTTCGCCTTTTAATGCCCTATTCCACCAGCCATCAAAAATACTTTGGTAATCGTAAATTGGTACATTTTGCTGAAATAGTTTTATAGGGTCTTCTTGTACTAAAATTTTATTAAATTCATAGTTGGTGCCAAAAGCTGTAAATTGAGCTTTAGTTAATAATTTTTGAAGTTGCTTAACTTGTTGTTTATAAACATTTTTTCGTACGGGTATACGCGACGTAATGTTTATAGCACCTTTTATTATTGAACCGAGTACAGCCATCCTTTTTTCAGTGTTTAGTTATAAGTTTTTAATGTTTAGTATAAACTTTTTATTTATTAAAAACTAAACATTAAACATTAAGCATTAATAATTATTTAATGTATCTAAAATCGTGATTATTTTTTATTTGTTTTAACGATGCGTATATTAATTTTATAACCTCTTCAACATCTTGTTTATTTACACTTTCAACCGTGGTGTGCATATATCGTAACGGTAAACTTATTAAAGCAGAGGCAATACCATCGGTACTATAGGCAAAGGCATCTGTATCAGTGCCAGTGCTACGCGCTGCTGCTAAACGCTGAAACGGTATTTTATTTTTGGTAGCCGCATCAATAATTAATTTTAATAAATTATTTTGCACCGCTGGGGCATAGCTTAATACTGGGCCTTTACCACAACTTAAATCGCCACTTGCTATTTTGTTCATCATGGGCGTATTAGTATCATGGCAAACATCAGTAACAATAGCAACGTTTGGTTTAATTTTTCGAGCAATCATCGTTGCGCCGTTTAAACCTACTTCTTCTTGTACAGAATTTACAATGTATAAGCCAAAAGGTAATTTATCTTTATTTTCTTTTAATAAACGTGCTACTTCAGCAATCATAAATCCACCAACACGGTTATCTAAAGCACGACCTGTATAATAACGGTTGTTTAATTCCATTAACTCATCTTCGTAAGTAATTACGCAACCAACGTGTACACCTAATTCAGCAACTTCTTTATCGGATTTGCATCCTAAATCTAAAAAAATATTTTTTAAAGTAGGCGTTTCTTCTTTACCAGGTTCGCGCACATGAATAGCGGGCCAGCCAAATACGCCTTTTACAATACCTTTATCAGTATGAATATTAACACGTTTTGATGGTGCAATTTGATGATCGCTTCCACCGTTGCGACACACATAAATAAAACCTTCTTTAGTAATATAATGCACAAACCAACTAATTTCATCGGCATGGGCTTCAATAACTACCTTATATGGTGCAGAAGGGTTAATAACACCTACTGCCGTTCCATAAGTATCTACAAAATGTTCATCTATATATGGCTTTAAGTAATTAAGCCAAATTTTTTGGCCGCTACTTTCAAAACCTGTGGGCGATGTATTGTTTAAATACTCGTATAAAAATTTTGTTGAATTTTGATTTAATATTGATTTTATTTTTTTTTGATTTACCTCTTTAGTTTTTGCCATAATTTGTGCTTATAATCTTTAAATTAACGAAAAATAAATGAAATAAAAAAAGGAAACAAATGAGTTTCCTTTTTTTTATTGTTTTAAATTTTTAACAAAAATTTTATTTTATTAAAGCTACATGCCCTACCAACTCATGGTTTTTATGAAACACATCCACCACTTCGGCTTTCCAAACGTATACATCTTGTTTAATGGGTTCGCTACTTCCTTTGGTATTTCCATCCCATTCGGTATCAATATCATTTGTTTCAAATAATAAATGCCCCCAACGATCGTAAATTTTTATATTAAACTTGGCAATACCAACACCTTTTGCTGAAAAACCATCGTTAACGCCATCTCCATTAGGAGTGAATGTATTTGGTATATATACCACAAACGAAGGCTTAATTTTTATGATAGCTGAAGTTGTATCGGCACAACCAAATTGGTTTTTTACAACCTGAAAAATTATAGGTGTAGCTTTATCAATATTAGTTAAAGTATGGTTAAAGTTTGGGGTGCCGAAGCTACTACCATCATTAATAAAATAACTTGTAGCCGCTGCACAAGTAGCATTGGAGGTTACCGAAATTATTGGCTCGTTTTCGTCAACCTCATCAGGTTCTACTTTAAAACTTGCAATTGGTAACGGATGAACAACTACAAAATTAGGTTGAGTTAAAGTAGTTATACAACCGCTATCGCTTACTAATTTTAAGGTAACATTATAATTACCAGTATTATAGCAATGCGTTGGGGTTTTGGCATAATTGGGCAAACTACCATCGCCAAATTGCCATTGATTAGTAACAATATTACCCGTTGCAATAGTTGAATTATTATTAAAATTAACACATAAACTTGGGCAGCCCATTTTATTTTGTGCTGTAAAAACAGCTTGTGGTTTTGGGTTAATATATATTGCTTTTGATTTTACGTTACTACAACCATATTGAGTTTGTACTTCTAACTTAACTAAATAAATACCATTTGAAGTATATGTTAAACTAGGACTAGCAAATAAGTTATCAATGATTCCATCGCCATTAAAATCCCATTGATTACTACTTATTGCACCATCGCTACTAGTTGATAAATTTGTAAAAGCGGTTACATCACCCAAACAACTTGATTTTGTAAAAAAATTTGCAATTGGGTTAGCATGTACAACTGCTGTATTTATTTTTGTAGAAGCACATTGATAGTTACTAACGGCTTGCAATTTGCAATTAAAAACACCACTTATTGGATACACTTTACTAGGGTACGCTTATTGTATCGTCCCAAATACCATCGTTTTCAAAATCCCAACGCCATTTTATAATCGTACCACTATTTATAATTGTAGTGTTATTATATTGTGTGGCTTGGTTTATACATGCTATGTTTGAACTAAAATTTACATTT